>DATLTH010000334.1:0-4087 GCA_035533695.1 Allostellaceae bacterium
GGCGATCGCCGCGCTGGCGATCGTCCGGCAGCGGCGGGCGGCCGCCATAGCGCTATTCGGCATCGCCGCGTGCGTTGGGGCCTACATGGCGGCGATGCACGCCCTCGGCCTCCCGCTGCTGCCAAGTTCCGTGTTGCGCAAATCGGCCGTCGCGACGCAGGCGGTCAACGGGTCGGCGGGCCTGATCGGCGCGGTTGCCCGCAACGCGTTCGCCAACATCGACGGCGAGGCCATCCCGGTTCTGTTGCTGATCCTGGTGGTCGGGGCGCATCCGCTATTGCGCGCCGCCGGCAGCAGGGTCGCGGTCGGCCCGCATCGCCACGGCCCGCATCGCCACGGCCCGCATCGCCTGATCCCGGCGCGCGAATGGCTGTTCGGCGGCGTCGTGGCGGGTGCGCTGGCGGCCCAGGTCGTTTTCGGCCGCTGGGGCGGCGGGTTCGCTCGTTATGAAGCCTATGCGCTGGCGCTGGGCGCAGCCGGCGGTATTGTGCTGTGGGGCCCGGCGTTGGGGGCGCTCTTCGCGCGTCGCCGCCCGCTGATCAACACGGTGGCGGTGCTGACGGTGCTGCTGATCGGACAGATCTCGCTCGCGGCGACGGGGCTCAGCCCGTTATCGGCGCGCGGGATCTATGAGATGCACTACCAGATGCGCCGCTTCGTGGTCGATTTTTATCGCCGCCCCGTTGCGGCGATCGACATCGGCCTCCTCGGCTACAAGAACCCGTATTACGTCCTCGATTTGTGGGGGCTCGGCTCGGAGGCGGTGCGCGAGGCGCGTTCCCGCGGGGAATTCGACACGGCCTGGCTCGATCGCCTGATCGCCGCCCGGCACGTCGGCGTGGCGATGGTGTACGACAATTTTTTCGCGGGCCAGATCCCGGCCGATTGGCTGCGGATTGGCGTGCTTTATGCGGCGCACCGGCCGGCCGGTTATGACAAGCTCGCCTTTTATGCGACGTCCCGCAGCGCGGTGCCCGCCGCGCTGGCGGCATTGCGCGCCTTCAGCCAAACCACCGGCCCGGGCACGCGGGTGACGATTTTCGCCGACGCCGCTTCTCCTGCGGCGCCCGGCTCCAAGCAGCCGTAGCGTTTGATGTCCGATCGGCTTGATGGCGCGGCCGCGCGCCCGCACCGGCTCGGCGAACGCCGGTTGGCGACCGGCGTGCTGCTCGGCCTGGTGATCGCCGCCGTGCTGCTGCGTCTGGTTCCGGTCATCTTCGAGCCGAGCCTCAACTGGGGCGACGAAATCTTCCAGGCGATGGAGCCGGCGCATCGCCTGGTCTACGGCTATGGCCTGGTGGCATGGGAATTCCAGCTCGGCATGCGGTCGTGGCTGCTGCCCGGCATGATCGCCGGGCTGATGGAATTGTCCCGGGTCGCCGGGGATGGGCCCGCCTATTATCTGCCGGCGGTCGCGATCGGCTTCGGCCTGCTGGCGAGCGCGCCGGTCGTGTGCTGTTTCCTGTGGTGCTACCGCTGGTTCGGTCTGGCTGGCGCGGCCGTTGCCGGCCTTGCCGTGACGCTCGCTCCCGAACTCGTCTATTTCGGCGCCCGCACCTCGAGCGAGGTCGTCGCCGCTCATCTGCTGGTCGTCGCATTCTATCTGACCGAGCCGGGCTACAAGGTGACCTCGCGACGGCGGTTCGTTGCCGCCGGCATTCTGTTCGGTCTGGTCTGCCTCTTGCGCATTCAGATCGCTCCGGCGGTTGCGGTCGTCGCGCTGTGGCCGGCGCGGCACGATTGGCGCTCTCGGCTTCCGGCCTTGGCGGGTGGTTTCCTGGCGGCCCTGGCGTTTGGCGCGACGCTCGATTGGCTGACCCTCGGTTACCCGCTGGCGTCAATCTGGCGCAATTTCTACTACAACCTCTATCTCGGCATCAGTTCCGATTTCGACATCAATCCCTGGTATTACTACCTCTTGGGTGAGCTCGGGATCTGGTTGAGCGCCGCGCCGCTGGTTGCCGTCCTCGCCGTGCTGGGCGCGCGGCGGCTGCCCATCCTGGCGACCGCCGCCCTTGTCGTGGTCGCCGTCCACTCGGCGATCGGGCACAAGGAATATCGCTTCATCTACCCGGCGATCGTCCCGCTGATGATCCTCGCCGCCATCGGCCTTGGCGAGCTGGCCAGCTGGGGGGAGGAGCGGCTGCGCCAGCACGGCTGGCGCGGCAGCCTCGCGCGGGCGACCGGAATCATTCTGCCGTCGGCGGTGTGGGTGGCCATCGCGGCCAGTGTGTGGTCAGGCGGCGTCATCGCTCCCCTGCGTCAGCGCGACCGTGACGAGCTTCTGGCGATGACGTTCGTGCGCCAGTTGCCGTCGCTCTGCGGCATCGCGATCGACTGGAGCGAGGCCTGGGTCTGGGCGGGCGGCTACAGCCACCTGCATCGCCGGATACCGATGTACTGGCCCACCGAGGCGGGGGCGTCGCTGCCCGACGCCAGCGCCTTCAACGTGCTGATTTACCGGTCCGTGCCGCCGAAACAGTCGGGCTTCGACAAACTCCGGTGCTTCGGTGCGGTCTGCGTCGCGCAGCGGCCAGGCCCCTGCGAGGCGCGGGCCATGCCGGCGATGTGGTTTCCCCCGCAGCTGCGCGCCATCGCGCCTGCTGCGGAGCGGTTCGAGGCGTTGCCGCCGCGCTCCCCGCCGGATCGCGTCAGATCGCAACCGTAGCGCGCGGGCATCAGGGGGTGGCGAGGAACGGCTCGACCTGGTCGAGAAACGCCAGAGGCTGTTCGGCATGCGGCCAATGGCCGGCATCGGGGATCTGGACGATTCGGGCATTCGGAAAGAGGCGCCCGATTGCCGGTTCGTGCTCGGGGCGCAGGTAATCCGAACGGCCGCCCGCGATAAACAGCGCCGGGCCGTCATAGACCATGCCGGGTCGAGAGGCCGGAAAGCCGGCGAGGTCCGGCATCGCGCGCTCGATCGCCGCGAGATTGAGGCGCCAGCGCGCCGCCCCGTCGTCGAAGACCAGATTCTGCAGCAGAAACGCGCGCTCCGCGGCATCGGCGACATCGGGCGCAAGACGTGCATCAGCCTCGGCGCGGCGCTTGATCGCGGCGACATCGAGCCTGCGCATCGCGCGGATATAGGCGAGGTGCTGCGCCTTGTAGGCGACCGGCGCGATGTCGACGACAACCAGCCGCTCGACGAGGTCCGGGTGGCCGAGCGCCGCAACCATCGCTGCCTTGCCGCCCATGCTGTGGCCGAGCATCGCCACCCGGCGGTAGCCGCGCGCCAGCAATGCCGCGCGCACGTCTTCGGCCATCTCGGCATAGCTCATGCTGTCGGCCCAGGGCGAAGCGCCGTGGTTGCGCAGATCGAAGGCGATCACCCGATGATGCGCTGCAAGAACTTGTGCGACGCTTGCCCAGTTGCGCCCCGAGCCGAACAACCCGTGCAAAATCGCCAGCACGGGTCCCGCGCCGGACTCAACCCCCGCCAGCCGAACGATCACGCGTCGCCCCCCTCGGATGCGACCGCGACTCGCGGCGCAATGGCGCAGCGCCCATGATTAACCATTTACTTGGATGCTGCCGAAAGCCTGTTTGTGCTAACGATCCCGCGTTCCGGTGACAGTTTGTCGATGGTCGCAGCACCTTTAAGCATCAGCGTGGGCCCGGATAGTGTCTGACTCTGACTCCGCGGAGGGGACGGTCGCCCCGCGCCTTGCGATCCTGGCCGCCGACCCCGAGGCCCCGCGTTGGGCACTCCATTGCGCGTGGGTACCGGGCACGGGCCACTGTCGCAACCGTCCCTGCAGCGCCTTGTGCCTGTTCCGCACCCAGCGCGAGGCCGAGGCGCAGCGCGTGGCGCAAGCCCGCCGGCGTCGGCGCGGGGCGCAGCAAGCGTTCGCCGATCGAACAGCGGCGTCTCCCTGACGGCCACAGTTCCTCCCCCGTTACGGGGGAGGGGGCGCCCTCGCGAATGCCCCTCCACCCTGCTGCGCATGGTCCCCCTCCCCCGCGGGGCGGGGGAGGAACTGGCTCGCGCACGCGGCTCGCACTCCAGTGGGTACTAGCCGCCTTCGAGCTTGGGGATGAAGAAGATCTCGCAGCCCGGCCGCACCTTTTGGAAATAGGCTGGTTC
>DATLTH010000335.1:0-4285 GCA_035533695.1 Allostellaceae bacterium
CTACCGGGTCGACGGCCGCACCGGGCGCACGACGATCGCCGCCGAGGGCATCAATTTCCCGAACGGGCTGTGCTTCTCGCCCGACGAGACGCGCATGTACGTCGTCGAATCGCGGGCCAATCCGCGGGCGATCCGGGTTTACGACGTCGTCGATGACGGGACGCGGCTCGCCAACTCGCGCAATTTCGCCGACCTGAAGGGCGGCTCGCCCGACGGCTTCCGATGCGACGTGCACGGCAATCTGTGGTGCGGCTGGGGTGGCGGCCCCGAGCATAACGGCGTCGCGGTCTTCGCTCCCGACGGCACGATGATCGGCCGGATTTCGCTGCCCGAGCGCTGCGCCAATCTGTGCTTCGGCGGGGTGAAGCGCAACCGCCTGTTTATCGCGGCAAGCCGGTCGCTCTATGCCGTCTACGTCAATACCGAGGGCGCGATCGGCGGGTAGCGGCCCGCCGGCGTCAGGTGCCGGCGAATTAGTGATTGATTTCAAAAGTTGGGCGCGACTTCGGCCATGAAGCGCGCCATCTCCTTCTTGACCTGGTCGTGCGGCTTCAGCCCGACATTGACGTAGAGGATCACCTCGTCGAAGCCGGCGGCCTCGACCTTTTTGAGTGTGTCGATGATCTGGGCCGGCGATCCGAGCAATACCGAATTCTCGCCGAGGTCCTGCGGCCGCACCTTGGTCAGCCGGTCGACGATCTCGACGAAATAGCGGTAGGAGGGCGGCGCGGTTTTCGGGTCGCCCGGGAAGGCGGCGATCACGCATTCCCTGTAATAGCGGATCTGGCGGGCGCGCGCTGCCGCCTCTTCCTCTTGCGTGTCGGCGAAATGCAGGAAATAGCTGCACATCAGCCGCCCCGGCTTCTGGCCGTGGCGCGCGCAGGTCTCGTCGTAGAGGTCGCGCACCTGGCGCAATCCGCCATACGTCATCGCGGCGGCGAACGGCGCGACGATCAGGTTGCAGCCGAGCCGGGCGGCCAGCTCGATCGACGGCTGCGAGAACGAGGCGACATAGGCCGGGATCGGCCGCTGCACCGGCCGCGGCGTGATCGCGATATCGTCGAAATTATAGTGCCGGCCATGATGCGACAGAGGCGCCTCGCTCGCCCACAAATGGCGCACGATCTCCATGCCTTCCTCGAAGATCGACTGGTTGTCGTCGAACGAGACATCAAAGGGCGCGTATTCGCGCCGGTCATAGCCGCGGCCGGCGGCGAAATCAACGCGGCCGCCGGACAGCAGGTCCAATGTCGCCCATTGTTCGGCGACCCGGATCGGGTGGTGCAACGGCAGCACCGTCACCGCCGGCGCGAGGCGGATATGCGTCGTGCGCGCGGCGACCTGCGCCAGCACCAGATCGGGGCACGACAACACACCGAGCGTGCTGAAATGGTGCTCGCCGATCCACGCCGAATGGAGCCCGATCCGGTCGGCGTAAACCGCCTCGTCGAGAATGTCGGCAACAAACTGATTGGCGCCGCGCCGGTTGTCGGCATAGTTGTTGTCGCTCAGCGTGAAGTATCCGAATTGCACGAATGGCTCCTGTCATGCGGGCGTCTTCAGCGCTCGATCGACGATGGTCTGCGCTTCCGCCACGATGCGGCCGAGATGGTCCGCCCCGCGAAAGCTCTCGGCGTAAATGCGGTAGATGTCTTCGGTGCCGGAGGGGCGTGCCGCGAACCAGCCGCTGGCGGCGACCACCTTGACGCCGCCGATCGCCGCACCGTTCCCCGGCGCCGCGGTGAGGATGTGCTCGATCGGCTCGCCGGCCAGTTCCGCCGACCGGATCTGTTGCGCCGAAAGCTGCTTCAGCCGCTGCTTTTGCGCCGGCGTTGCCGATGCCTCGACGCGGCCGGAGGCCGGTTCGCCGAACTCGCGGGTAAGCTCGCGGTAGACCTCGCCGGGATCGCGGCCCAGCCGCGCGGTGATCTCCGCCGCCAGCAACGCCGGGACGATGCCGTCCTTGTCGGTGGTCCAGACGCCGCCGTCCCGGCGCAGGAACGATGCGCCGGCGCTCTCCTCCCCGGCAAAGCCGAGCGAGCCGTCGCACAAGCCGTCGACAAACCATTTGAAGCCGACCGGCACCTCGTAGAGCGTCCGGCCGAGCTTTGCCGTCACCCGGTCGATCATCTGGCTGCTGACCACCGTCTTGCCCACGGCGGCGGTTTTGTTCCACGCCGGCCGGTGCCCGAACAGATAGAAGACGGCAACGGACAGGTAATGGTTGGGCGGCAGTAACCCGGCGCTCCTGGTGACGATCCCGTGCCGGTCGTGGTCGGTGTCGCAGGCGCAGGCGATGTCGAAGCCGTCCTTCAACCCGATCAGGCCGCGCATCGCGTAGGGCGAAGAGGGGTCCATGCGGATGCGGCCGTCCCCGTCGAGCGTCATGAAGCGAAAGGTCGGGTCGACGGCGTCGTTGACGACCGTGAGGTTCAAGCCGTAGCGCTCGGCGATCGGGGCCCAATAATGGACGCCGGCGCCGCCCAGCGGATCGACGCCGATGCGGAGCTGCGCGCCGCGGATCGCCGCCATGTCGAGCACATTGCCGAGATCATTGACATAGGCGTCGAGAAAATCGTGCCGGTGGGTGGTCGCGGCATGCCGGGCCCGCTCGAAGGGGATTCTTTTCACCCCCTGGAGCGCGCCGTCGAGCAGGGCATTTGCCCGGGCTTCGATCCAGCCGGTCACGTCGGTGTCGGCGGGACCGCCGTTCGGCGGGTTGTACTTGAAGCCGCCGTCGTCGGGCGGATTGTGCGACGGCGTGATGACAATGCCGTCCGCCAGCCCATTCCGGCGGCCGCGGTTGTAGGTCAGGATCG
Organism: Allostellaceae bacterium; assembly: GCA_035533695.1. Lineage (GTDB taxonomy): Bacteria > Pseudomonadota > Alphaproteobacteria > ATCC43930 > CGMCC-115725 > DATARH01. The sequence goes on from DATLTH010000335.1 coordinate 2,820, forward strand.
CGTGGGAAATGACCGGGGTCGGCGTGTATTCGTCGTCCTTCGCCAGCATGACATCGACATTGTTGGCCGCCAGCACTTCGAGCGCGCTGGCGCAGGCCGGTATCGACAGGGCATGCGTGTCGATGCCGAGTAACAACGGGCCGTTGATGCCCTGCCATTGCCGGTAGTCGCAGATCGCCTGGCTGATCGCGAGCACATGCCATTCGTTGAACGTGCGTTGAAAGGCGGAACCCCGATGCCCCGAGGTGCCGAACCCGACGCGCTGCTCCGGCACCGAGGGATCGGGCATGTCGGCAAAGTAGGCGGTAATGAGCCTCGGCAAATCGACCAGCATCGCCGGCGTCGGCGGTTGGCCGGCCAGCGGGCTTATCTGCGACGACGCAACTTCCGGGTCGCTCAATCGGCACCTATCTGAAGAGGATCAAGCGGCGGCAGGCGCGGATGGGTCAGGGTGCGCGGCAGGATGCCGAGCACGCGCGGGTCTTCGAAACGCAATTTGCGGCGCGCGTAGACGACAAATCCGGCGCGCTGGTAATAGCCGAGCGCGCTCGGATGATCAAAGGTGCGGGTGTGCACCCACAGCCGGCCGATCGGCCGCTCCCACGCGCGCTCGATCGCCGCCTGCAGCAGAAACGGCCCGAGCCGGCGGCCGATGAATTGCGGGATCAGCCCGAAATAGCACAGCTCTGTCTCCCGCGCCGCCTCGGCGCCGAGTTCGAAATAGCCGGCCGGCACGCCCGACGCGTACAGCACGAAAATCTCGGTCGAAGGCTTCCCGATCGTCGCGGCGAGTGCCGCGTCGTCGATCAGGCGGCGCTCGTACCACAGCCACGGCGTGCCGACGGTCTCGTAGAGGTAGCGGTAGAACGAGACCGTGCAATCCTCGGCGCGCATCAAGGCCAGCTTGAGACCGGCCGGCGCCGGGATCCGCGGCGTTGTCGGCCGTTCGTGCATCTCCAGATAGGTGATGACGTCGTCGAGCAGCGCCATCGCCCGAGCCTATGGCCTCGCGGGACCGGTTTCGATCGGCGTATCGCCGGGCAGGCCCCATTCCGACCACGACCCGTCATAAACGGCGGCATCGGCATGGCCGAGCAGGTACGCGGCAAAGGCGACTGCGCACGCCGTCACCCCCGAGCCGCAACTCGTCACGACCGGGCGGTCGAGGCTGACCCCGGCGTCGTCGAAGAGATGCCGCAAGGCGTCGGCATTCTTCACCTGGTGGGTGGTGGGATCGGTCACCCGGTCGAACGGCAGGTTGCGGCTGCCGGGGATGTGGCCGCGCCGCCGCCCCGGCCAGGTTTCCTCGGCGGTGCCGTCGAAACGGCCGGCCGCGCGGGCGTCGACGACCTGCTCGGCACGGCTGGCGATGTTGGCGCGGACCGCTTCCTTGCCGCGAACCAGTTCGGGACGGAACCGGGCCGTAAAGCGGCGCGGCGGGATCGCCGGCATGGCGGTGTCGAGCT
>DATLTH010000336.1:0-5032 GCA_035533695.1 Allostellaceae bacterium
GGCCCCGTCGTGACGCGGCTGCAACAGGGCGCCCCCGCGCAAATCGGCCGCGGCGAGCCGGGCGCCCGACAGGCGCGCGTCGCGCAAATAGGCGCCGCGCAGATCGGCCGCGCTCAAATCGGCGCCGGTCAAATCCGCTCGTTCGAGATCGACGGCATAGAGATCCGCGCCATCGAACCGGGCTTGGACCAGCATTGCCCGGCTCAGATTCGCCCCGGAAAGCTTGGCGCCGCGCAGCCACGCGCCGGACAGGTCAATGCCGGGCAACTCCGCCAGCGTCAGATCGAGCCGGGTTCCGCCTTCGCTGGCCAGCCAGGCGGCGTGAAGTTCGAGGAGGGGTTTCAGATCGCTGGGTGTCATCGATCGCTCGGCTGCTGCAAGGGACGGCAATCAACTTCTGCCCTCAGTTGCGCAGCTAAGTGTAAAGGACGGGTAAATTCGGCGCTCGAATCGCCGCGAATGCGCGCGGCCCGCAGCCGCAAAGACGAGGCGGCAGCGCCCGGCTCACCCCTGGCCGAGCGGCACGACCAGAAGATACCCGTTGACGGTAAGCGCGATCCCGGCGACCGCCAGCAGGCCGCTGACGCCGAGCAGCCAGGGCGAGGCGGCCACGATGGCAACCGACCCGAGCACGACCGCAATCTGGAACAATGCCTCGGCGTATTCGAAATTGGGGGTCTGCGCGGCGGCGTGGTCGCGTATCTGCTCCCACTCGCGGGCCTTGGCGAGCAGCTGTTTCTTGCCCTCTTTGCCGGGCTGGCTTTCGTACCGCGCCGCGGTGTCGCGGTAGCGCTTGATCAGCTGGTCGACCTTGGCGAGGCGATCCGGCGCCAGCCCCGGCATGCCGGCCGCCAGCAATTCGAGCTGCTCGGCAGCAGTTTGGTAATTAAGCTGGCGGATATATTTCGCCTGATAGAACGCGTAGGTGTCGGACGCGTGGATGTTGGCATTGAGCATTTCCTTGGTCGCAGCGGCTCCGCCGAGCGAGGCGATCGCCAGCAGCATGGCCACGACACCGACGTAAATCGCGGTGAGCCGGCGAAACGCTTCGTGGGACGGCGGTTCGTTCGCGGGGGCTTCGGAGTGTTCATGGATTTGCTCGGCTATCTCGTGCGCTTCCACGTCTCGCCCTCGCTGCGGCCTCGATCCCTCGACCGGTCGGCGGCGGGGCGGCGTGCCGCCGCGTCGCGCCGGTCGCGCAAACCCGGCCGGTCGCGCAAACCCGAATGCGCTCGACCGAGGTCGGCAATCAATCTAGCATGCCGCGCTTGCCGGGCGCGAGTGTGCCGCGCCCTCTTGGCCGGCCGCTCACAGCGCTAGGACCGGATCAAGAAAAAAGCCGCCGATGGATATCCACCAGCTGATTGCCGCTAACGGCGCCTCACTCTACCTGGGCATCTTTGTTCTGACCTTCCTCGAAGGCGAGACCGCGATCATCGTTGCCGGGTTCGCTGCGGCTCAGGGTCTGGTCGATCCGCTGCTGCTGGTGGGGACCGCCTGGTGCGGCAGCTTCGTCGGCGATCAGGTCTATTTCTGGCTCGGCCGGCAGTTTGGCGTGCGATTGCTCGATCGCTTCCCGCGCTGGCGCCATCGCGTCGAAGCGCCGCTGCATTGGCTCGAACGCTACGACGCCGGGTTCATCCTGTCGTTTCGCTTCATTTACGGGGTGCGGAATTTCTCGTCCTTCGCCTTGGGTCTGAGCGCGGTGCGCTGGCAGCGCTTCCTGTGGCTGAATTTTGTCGCGGCCGGATTGTGGGCGGCGACCTTTGTTTCGGTCGGCTATTTTGTCGGCCATGCCTTCCACGCCCTGGTCGGCGACCTGAGCCTCGTGATGCTCGGCGTTTTCATCCTGGTCGGCGGCGGGACCTGGCTGTTTCACCGGGTGCAGCGCCGGCGCAACCCCAAGGTGCTCAAGGTGCCGCGCGGCGCCAACCCCGTCCTGCCGCCGCCCTGAGGGATTACCCGAGAATTGCGAATTCGCTGCCGACAGCGAGGCCAAGCGTCCGATCGGCCCGGCCCGAATTGACCGCGATCTCGATCAGCCCGTTTGCGTTGACGTACCAGAACGCCTCGCCCGTCGGCACCGACGAGAAGGTGGTCGCATGCGCGATTCGCCGGCCTGCGGCATCGAGCTGCGCCGCAGCAGGCAGGCAGGCGCCGCGCAGCCCGGTCAGCGCATTGCCGTAATGGTCGATATAGACGATCTCGGCGAGATCGTCGGGCCAGTCGGGCCGGGCGGAAGGCTCGGTCACCCTTGCCATCGCCGAGGGCGCCTCGCCGCAGGCCAGGCGCGCCGCGACCGGGGCAAACAGGTCGCGGCCGTGAAAGCTCGCCGACAATGCGGGCGGGCGCCAGGCGATCTCCCAACAGCGCGGACTTTTGGCGCGGCGCAGCACCAGTTCGAACAGGCCGTTATCCGGCCCGACGTAACGCCGCCCGTCGGCCTCGACAACCACGCCGCGCCGCGGGCCGCCGACCCCCGGATCAACGACGCACAGCAGCACGGTGCCGGCGGGGAACCACTCGGCATACGCGGCCAACAGATAGGCAGAGGGTTTCGGGCGCCCGGCCGGGGCGTCGGCGAACAGCGAAACCACCGGGACACCGGGCGCATCGCGATGCAGGACCACTTCGACCTGGCCGGTATAAGGGCCGGCGAGGCCGAAATCGGTGAACAGCACAATCATCGGGCGACTATAACCGACACGCCTTATGCCAACAAAGCAGAGGAGGTAACCGCGGTCGGCAGCGTTTAGTTCGCGTCCGCCCGATGAACGAAATGCGTTCCTTTTGCACTGCGTTTTGTGCCTCGGGGTCGGATCGGCAATTCATGGCCGAGCGTTCTTGCAAATATTGTCGGTTTGCGTATCGTCGGCGCGGTGGGGAGTTTTGCCTTTGGGGGAGAACATGAAAAAGGTGGCGCTGATTGTGGCGCTGGCGACGGCGGCGATCATGGTTGTGCAGCCGGGCTGGGCGGCGCGCAAGGCGGCGAAAAGGGCGTGCACGCCGGCGAGTGCGATGGAAGCCGAGGTCGCGCTCCAGTACATGACCGATCTGATGGTCGTCAGCTCGGTATGCCAGGACACCGTCTATGCCGAATTTCGCCTGCGCAACAAGGACGCGATCATCGGCTATCAGAAAGCGCTGATCAGGCATTTCCACGGCAACGCCGGGTTCGACCGCTGGAACACTGCGCTCGCCAACCAGGCGGCGCAAAAGCAGATGGGCAATATGGACGGACACGTCTGCGTGCAATCGGCACCGCTGCTGCAGCAGGCGAAGGCGCTCGACCCGAAGGGGTTCCGGGCCTATGCGGCGGCGCAGGCGGCGGCCGTGCTGCGAAGCCAGAAATGCGGAAAATAGCCGCCGACCCTGCCGCCGCGGGTTTTGCCGCGGCGGTCGGCAGAAGGGGTCCCCTGCCTCGGTGAACTGCGCTACACTGGGCGGCGCAGGAATAGGAGGAGCGCGATGGCCCGCATCGTCCTGGGGATGGGTAGTTCGCATACGCCGATGCTGAATGCGCCGCCGACCGATTGGCCGCGCTTTTACGAGCGTGATTCGAAGCGCACAAATCTGCTCGACACCGACGGCAACCTGACCAGCTACAAGGCGCAGCTGAAGCATGCGCCGGCCGATATCGATGCGCAGATCTCGCGCGAGCGCATGGCGACGCGGCACGAAGCGGTGCAGGGCGCGATCGCGCGGCTCGGCGAATATCTGCGCGACGCGAGGCTCGACGCGCTGATCGTCTGCGGCGACGACCAGGAGGAACTCTACCAACACGCCAACATGCCGGGCATCCTCGTCTATTACGGCGAGACGATCCCGAATGTGCCGCTGCCGCCTCCGCCGGAGCCGAATTGGGGTTGGCGGGCGAGCGCCCGCTGGTTCGAAGAGAAGGCGCCGCGCGACTATCCGGTCGATACCAGGCTGGCGCGGCATCTGATCGACGCCTTGATCGAGCGCGAGTTTGACGTCGCCGCCTCGGACGGGGTCCCCGAGGGCATGGGCGAGGGCCACGCGATCGGCTTCGTCCACAGGCGCATCATGCAGGACGTGGCGCAGCCGACGGTGCCGATCGTGCCGGTGTGCATCAACACCTATTACCCGCCGAACCAGCCGACGCCGCGGCGCTGCTACCGGCTCGGGCAGGCGATTCGCGCCGCCGTCGAGTCGTATCCGGGCGACGCAAGGGTCGGCATCGTGGCCTCGGGCGGGCTGTCGCATTTCGTCGTCGACGAGGCGCTCGACCGCGGTTTCCTCGACCTGCTGCGCAAGAAGGACGCGGCGGCGATCGAGGGGTTGCCGCGCGAGAAGCTCAATTCGGGCAGCTCGGAAATCCGCAACTGGATCGCGCTTGCCGGTGCGGTCGAGCACCTCAATCTCGAATGGTCGCTCTACGAGCCCGGCTACCGCACCCCCGCCGGCACCGGCACCGGCCTCGGCTTCGCATACTGGGCGTGAATTGACCGTCACCCCCGCGAAAGCGGGGGTCCAGAGCCGCCGCCGAGACCTCGGCCCCCTGGGTTCCCGCTTTCGCGGGAATGACGTTGAAATAGGGAGCAATCAACGATGAACCGCAAGGACAGCAACGATTTGGTCCGCGTCGGGCCGGGCACCGTGATGGGCGGGCTGATGCGCGAATACTGGATGCCGGCGGCGATGGCGGCCGAATTGAAGGCGGACGGCGCGCCGGTGCGCCTCTTACTGCTCGGCGAGCAATTGATCGCGTTCCGCGACAGCTCGGGCCGGGTCGGCGTGATGGACCACAAATGCCCGCACCGCTGCGCCTCCCTGTTCCTCGGGCGCAACGAGGAAAACGGCATCCGCTGCGTCTATCACGGCTGGAAATACGACGTCGACGGCAATTGCGTCGACACGCCGAACCTCGCCGGCAACGCCGATTTCAAGAACCGCATCAAGGCAAAAGCCTACCAGACCGTCGAGCGCAACGGCCTGGTCTGGGTCTATATGGGCGTCCGCAAAAAGGCGCCGCCCCTGCCGCAGATCGAGGCGACCCTGCTGCCCGAAA
>DATLTH010000337.1:0-4060 GCA_035533695.1 Allostellaceae bacterium
AGGCGAGGTTGATCGCCAGCTGGGTCATCGCAGGCGGGTGACGTTGTTGGCCGCCGTCTCGGCCTCGGCCCGCGGCGCGTCGTAGAGGCTGCTGCCGCGATAGCGGGCCAATGCGAAGCGGGCCAAGACGCCGATCACCGCCGCCGCCGGCACGGCAACGAGCACGCCGACAAACCCGTACAGCGCGCCGCCGGCAAACAGCGCGAAGATCACCCAGACCGGGTGAAGGTGGATGCGGTCGCCGAGCAGCTTCGGGGTGAGGAAGTTGGTCTCGGCGAGCTGGCCCACCGCGAAGATGCCGATGACCTCTAAAACCGCCGTCAAGCTGACGTATTGCGAGGCGGCGAGACCGATCGACAGGATCAATCCGGTGGCCACCCCGAGCATCGGGATGATCGCCAGCACACCGATCAACAGGCCCAGGGCGAGACCCGAGTCGAGCCCCACCAGGCTCAACGCGGTCGCGTAATAGATCGCGAGAATGAGGCAGATCAGGGCCTGGCCGTGGACGAACCCGACCAGCGTGTCGCTGACCAGCCGCGCCTGCCCGCGGACGGTCTCCAGCGACTGCCGCGGCAGCCAGGAATCGATATGCGCGACCATCTTCTCCCAATCGCGCAGCAGGAAGAACGTGATGATCGGCGTCACCACGACCAGCGAAATGATGTTGAGGATCGCGAAGCTGCTGGTGATCATCCTCTGCAACAGCTCGGCAAGCCAGGTCACCGCCTCGGCCAGCTTGGCGCTGAGCAGATCGCGCAATTTGCTGACGTCCTCCGCCGGCAACTGCTCCTGGAGCAGCTGGATCAGCTTGCCGAGTTCGTATTGCAGCGCGCTCACCAGGGTCGGGACCCGGTTGATCAGCTGAACGATCTGACCCTGGATCAGCGGCACCAGGACCACCACGATCAACGCGATCCCGAGCAGAAACAGCAACACGACCAACAGGCTCGCCAGACTGCGGCGGATCCCCAGGCGCTCCAATCGCGCCACGCCCGGAGCCAGGATGTAGGCAATCGCGAAGCCTGTCGCGAACGGCATCAGAATGCTCTGGACCAGACCGAGCGCGAAGACGACGAGCAGGAGAAGGCCGAGCCAGAACAGCAAGCGATACGCGGACGCGCTCACAATGCCGGTTCCGAGCCAGACACCAGCCGCGCCCAGCGCATCAGGTAGGACAAGCCGGACAGCACCGTCGTCGCGGCCGCCGTGACGATCAAGAGCCACGTCGCGGAACCCTCGTCGATGCCGAGGCCCAACCGGGCAAGCACGAACCCGACCAACGCGATCTGCATCAGCGTGTTGACCTTGCTGATGTAGAGCGGGTCGAACTGCCGGGTCGCGCTGGTGGTGCGGATCAGGGCAAACCCAAGGACGATCAGAAGATCGCGCGTCACCACCAGAGCCACCAGCCAGGCCGGCAATTGTCCGGCGAACCCCAGGGTCAGATAGACGCCGGCCAGCAATGTCTTGTCGGCGGCCGGATCGAGCAGCGCGCCGAGCCGGGTGCGACGGTCGAAACGCTTGGCGATATAGCCGTCGAGCGCATCGGTCAGCCCGGCCGCGACAAACAGCCAGAAGGCGGCGCCGTAGCTCTCGTCAAGGATCAGCCAGACCGCGACCGGCACCGAGAACAGCCGCGCCAATGTCAGCAGGTTGGGCAGGTTTATTTCGATGCTCAACGCCGGTCGGCGGCCGATTGCGCGCGACGCGGGCCGTTCGGGGCCGGGGCTGATCTCGGGGACCATGGCGTGAGGGGATGCTTGGTTGCGCTAGGGCACGCGATCGGAACCGGTGGGCGCAAGCCGCCACACCGGGTCGCCCGGCATCAGATCGAGGCTGATCCCGGCAAGACTGGTCTTCAGCTGGTCGATGGTGCCGACATAACCGATCTCGATCGTCGCCTCCTGTCGCGACAGGGCCATCAGGGAAACCTTGCGGACCGTGGGCACGCCGGCGAGCAGATGGTGCGCGCGCACCCAATCGTCGAGGCCGGTGATCGGCAACACGGCGGTGAGGACGCCCTGCTGATCGTAACCGTTCGGCGCCGCCTTCTTCCAGCCGTTCTCGATGCCGGCGGCGATCGTCGCCGCCGCCCGGCGCAGCATATCGCCGGCGTTCTCGCCCGGATTGGCGGTCACCGGCTCGACGTGGCTGTTGACCAGCTGGCCGCCGCGGTAGCGCCGCACCGTCACATCGAGCTCCGCCGGCTCGCCCGTCGCGCCGCGCGGCGCGGCCGAGACCACAATTGCTTCATCGGCGCCGTTCCGCTGAGTGATCGCAGCGAGCGCCGCAGCATCCCCCGCCTCGGCCTTGTCGGCATCGATCGCCGCGACATCGCCGGCATCGCCGAGCGGTACGACAACGTGTACCGGGCCCGTTATCGCCGGTTGCTTCTCCCAGGCGTCGCGCCACGGATTGGGGTCGTCCCACAATATCGGCGCTGTTCCCGATTGGTAGACCGGGAGAACGATCGCCGTCTTGCCCGCTTCTGCGGGGACCGCGGTGCCGATCGCCGTCTTGCCCGAGTCTGCGGGGACCGCGATGCCGGCATTGCCGACCAGCCGCTGGATCGCCGCCGCCTGGAAATGGTAGGTACACTCGGCGACGTAGCGCACCGCGGACATCCGCTCGTGCGCGACCTCGAAGCTCGCCACCATGCCGGTAATGGCGTTGTCGTCGAGCTTTGCCACCTTCGCCGGGGGATGCCCGCCCGTGAGGCGCTCGATCACCGCCGTCAGGGCGCGGCGCTGGCCGTCGAGCCGCGCCATCTCGCGGGCCTTGATGACGGTGTCGGCGGTGGCATCGACGGTGACCGTCGCGGTGTACGGGTCGGCATCCTCGGCGCGGCTCGGCCGGCTCACGGCGCCGAGCGCGAGCGCGACGACCAGAGCCGCCGCCGCGTAACGCCACCCGCCCGCTCCGCCTGCCCCGCTCCGCCGCAGCGGCAAGGTCATTGCAAACCGCCCCCGAAACCTTATCGTCGCGGCTTCTCAGCCGCTTCGTTGCGGTGATAGCGCAGATTCGCCGGGGATGCCATCGGCAGCGGCCCTCCAGCCTATCCCGGCTGACGACGCGGAGGCGTCATGGCGCGGCCCACGGCAAGACTAAAAGTCGGCGTTCTGATTTCGGGCCGCGGCTCGAACCTGCTTGCATTGATCGACGCGGCGGCCGATCCGGCCTACCCGGCCGAGATTGCGCTCGTCGTCAGCAACCGCCCCGAGGCGCCGGGGCTGGCCTATGCCGCCCGAGCCGGAATTGCCCATCGCGTGATCGCCGACCCGAACCGCCAGGCCTTTGCCGCCGCGGCCGCTGCGGAACTGCGGCAAAGCGGCGCACAACTCATTGCACTCGCCGGCTTTATGCGCATCCTCGACACCGGGTTTGTCGAGGCGTGGCATGACCGGCTGATCAACATTCACCCCTCGCTGCTGCCCGCCTTTCCGGGGCTGCATCCGCAGCGCCAGGCCCTCGCCGCCGGGGTCAAGTTTTCCGGCTGCACCGTTCATTTTGTGCGCGCCGAGGTTGATAGCGGGCCGATCATCGCCCAGGCGGTGGTGCCGGTAGACGCCGGGGACGACGAGGACCGCCTCGCGGCGCGCATCCTCGCCGCCGAGCACCTTCTCTATCCGATGGCGGTACGCCTCTTTGCCGAGGGCAGGCTGCGCATCGCCGGCAACAGGGTGACGATAGCCGGCGCGGCGACGCCCGACATCGCGGTGTTCAACCCGCCGGGTACTGCATCAGTTTGAAATAACGAGCCGGGGCTGGCGTGGCTTGTAGTGGCCGCGAGCCTTCGGAGCCGCTTCACGCGCATCGATCAGGGCCACGACATCCTCCATCGACCATAGACGATCCGAAACCCCGGCCGCCATCGCTGGCGTCATCCGAAGCGTCTTGTGCATGCGAACGAAATTGTAGAACACGAAATAGAGCGCTAGCTGATGGCAATGGTTCTCGACGCGCTTGCTGAATGCGTTTGTCAACCGCGTGAACCGACGCATCGACATGCGCATCGTGAGATTGTGGCGCTCGGCGCAGCTCGTGCTGATGTGCTTCG
>DATLTH010000338.1:0-2121 GCA_035533695.1 Allostellaceae bacterium
CACCGGCCATGCCGAGACGGGGCCGACCCGCGCCGGGTTTGCCCTGTGCGACACGATCGGCGGGATGACCGCCGCCTTCGCCGTGGCGAGCGCGCTGTTCCAGCGCAGCCACACCGGAGAGGGCCAGTTTGTCGATGTGGCGATGCTTGATGCGGCCTTGGGCTTTCTCGCGCCGCAGATTGCCGAATTTACGGTCACCGGCCACAAGCATAGGCAGTTCGGCAACCTGTCCTCGACCGGCAAGGTCACCGGCAACCGCTTCAAGGCCGGCGAGGGCGATTTGATGCTGGCGGTGATGACCGAGAAGCAGTTCGCCAATCTGATGCAGGGGCTCGGGCGTCCCGACGCGCTCGCCGACCCGCGCTTTGCCGACTGGCCGAGCCGCAGCAGGAACGAGCCGGCCTTGCGCGCGATCATCGAAGAGGCGCTGGCGGCGGCCGACGCCAAGACCTGGGAACAGCGCCTGACGGCGGCCGATGTGCCGTGCGCCGCGATCTGGCCGATTGCCGAGATCGTGCACCACCCGCAGCTCGCCCATCGCGAGGTGTTGCAGCACATTGCCGCTTCCTATGGCGAACTGACCCTCGCCGGCTCCGGCTTTCGCCTCGAGCACGACGGCGGCGGCATCGACCGCCCGCCGCCCATCATCGGCGAGCACAGCGACGAAATCCTCGACGAAGCGGGCTACAGCGAACGCGACATCGCCGCGATGCGCGAGAGCGGGGTCGTCTGAGGGCGTCTCCGGCCGGGGCGGTCTCTACGGATTTGCAATGGCAGGCGCGCTGCGGCAGGCTCGTCGGCGCGGCGATGAAGAGCGGAGGCAATAATGGGCAGCATGATCGAGTTTGCGCGTCCCGACGGGGGCCGGACCAAGGGCTACCTGGCAACGGCCGGCAATGGTCGGGCCGGCATCGTCGTGATCCAGGAATGGTGGGGCCTCAACGACCAGATCTGCGGCGTCGCCGACCGCTTCGCGCGCGCCGGCTACAACGCCCTCGCTCCCGATCTTTACAAGGGCAGGCTGACCGTCGTCCCCGACGAAGCCAGCCACCTGATGAGCGGGCTCAATTTCCCCGACGCGACGACCCAGGACCTGCGCGGCGCGGCGACCCATCTCAAGGGCACCAGCGGCAAGGTCGGGGTGATGGGGTTCTGCATGGGCGGCGCCCTGACGATCGCGGCATTGGCGCACATTCCCGAGCTTGCCGCCGGGGTGTGCTTCTACGGCATCCCGCCCCAGGAATTTGCCGACCCGGCGACGATCAAGGCGCCGTTCCAGGGCCATTTCGCCAACCAGGACGATTGGTGCACCCCGGCGGCGGTCGACGCGCTGGAGAGCGCGATGAAGGCGGCCGGAAAATCGCCCGATATCTACCGCTACGACGCGGCGCACGCCTTTTTCAACGAGCGCAGCGCCGCCTACAATCTTGCCTGCGCCAACCAGGCCTGGGAACGGATGGCGGGGTTTCTCGAAAAGCGGCTGTAGCTACGGCGTGCCGGCGCCGGGCGCCGCCGCCGGGGGCGGGTGCTTCCGGCGAAACGTCTCGCGCCACAGGATGTAGAGGCCCGACGCGACGACGATCGCCGAGCCGGCAAACAGTGCCGCCGTCGGCACGTCGCCCCAGATGGCAAAACCGAGGATCGTCGCCCAGACCAGCGACAGATAGTTGAACGGCACCACCGCCGAGGGCGGCGCCAGCGACAAGGAGCGCGTCCACCAATATTGCGCGATGCCGTTGCCGATCCCGGCGGCCGCGAGACCGAGCGCATCGGTCCAGGCCGGCATCTTAAAGCCGAGCGGCAACAGGAAAACCGTGCACAGCGTGATGACGCTCATCTGGTAGAGCGTCAGGGTTTCGGTCGATTCGGTGAGGCTCATGCGGCGGATCGCAATCGCCACGCTCGAAATCAAGACCGCGTTGGCGAGCGCGAAAAAGGCGCCCAAGGTCAAGGTCCCGGCGCCCGGGTGAGTGACCACCAAGACGCCGATGAACCCGACAACCAGTGCCGACCAGCGGTGAATGCCGACCTTTTCCTTCAGTACGAGGATCGCCAAGAGGGTCGTGAACAACGGCGCCGCAAAGCTGATCGCCACCGCGGAGCCGAGCGACAAGACGCGCA
>DATLTH010000339.1:0-4306 GCA_035533695.1 Allostellaceae bacterium
ACCCCGACCGCGAGGTCGCGATAGAGGCCCGCCGCGAGCCCGCTCGCGCGTCCCGCCGCCGCGGCGTCGCCCAGCTGGCGGTCGGCCTGCCACTGCAGGAACTCGAAAAACGCGACCCGGTCGGCGTGGTCGCGGGCGAACCGGGCGATTTCGGCGGAATGAGGATCGCGCATCGCCGATGGCCAGTGGTGCCAGGAAAACGCACCGCTGGCCGCCTGAAAATGCTCGTGCAAAGCCTCAAATGTGGCGAACGCCGACAATGCCCGGCCGCCTTCCTGGCGGAACGCGCGAAAATCCGCCGCGAGAGCGCCGCCGGCGTTGAGGTCATGCGCCTGGAAGCGGCGGAACAGCGCTTCGAGCACCGGACGTTTCAGCGCCGCGACCGCGGCGTAATCGACAAGTTCAGCGCCCCGCGCGGCAGCCAGGGCCGCGTCCGGCGCGAGAGCGCGCGAGGCTGCGTCTTCGGCAAACCCGGGCACCGCCGTGACGTCGATGTAAAGATAGTTCAGCCAGACCCGGCTCGACGGCGAATAGGGGCTGAAATGTCGAGGCTCGGCGGCAAACAGCGCGTGCAGCGGGTTGATGCCGACCGCGGCGGCGCCGAATTTCCCGGCCCCGCGGCACAGCTCGGCCAGATCGGTGAAGTCGCCGATCCCCCAACCGCGGGAGCTGCGCAGACCGTAGAGCTGGGCGGTGAGGCCCCAGCTGCGCGCCTCAGGCCGCAGCGCGTCGCCGAGGTGACATGATTCCGGCGCGACGACAAGGCCGATATCCGCCGTCACGCCGCCGCCATCGATGGCGAGCCGATGGTAGCCGAGCGGCAGCGGCGCCGGCAGAGGCAGTTCCGCCCCGTCGCTGCGGCCGGAAATCTCGTCGCCGTTTTCCAGGCGGCAATGCCATTCGACCCCCCCGGCGCCGTCCGGCAGGCGCAAGTGCAGCGCGGGGGCGGGCACTTCCGCCGGTACGATCGCGAGGGGTGCCAGACCGAACGGTGCCGCGCGGCTTTCCGCGGCGAGCACGTCGCCGGCCTGTTGCGGGTCGGGCGGGAGGCCGAATGCCGCGATCAAGCGGGCCAGCGTCTCTTCGCCCGGCTCGTGCACGATGCCGAGCGCATCGACGTGACGGGTGACGATGCCGACCAGCTCGGCGACGCGGCGCAGATCGTCGAGCCGGCTGGTCACGAGGCTGCTCGTCCGGCGGCGTCGACAACCGGGGCGGCGGGCGCGCGGTTGATGAACAGCGCGAACGAGTGGGCGCGCAACTTGTAGGCTTCGCCCGGCAACCACCGGCGACCGCCCTCGGCAAGCCCGGTCGCCTCGGCGGTGTCGACCAGCGCCTGCCAGGCCAGCTGCGTCGGCAGATCCGGAAAATGGAACTCAAGGTCGCCGTGATAGGCATTGATCATGACAAGAAAACTCTCGTCGATGTCGCGCTGCCCGCCCCTGGTGTAGAATTCGCCGGCCGCCCCGCACAGCACATAGCCGAGCGACAGGGCAACATGATTGCCCCAATCCTCCGCGGTCGCTTCGATCCCGGCGGGCGTCACCCAGGTGATGTCCTTGAGCCCCGCCTCCGAAATCATCTCACCGCGGAAGAAGCGCGGCCGCGAAAACACCCGATGCTGCCGCCGCAAATGGATCAGCGTGCGCACGAAGTGACGCAACGTCTCGTCTTCCGGCTGCACATTGCTCCAATCGAGCCAGGCGATCTCGTTGTCCTGGCAGTACGCGTTGTTGTTGCCCTGTTGGCTGTGCCCGAACTCGTCGCCGGCAAGCAGCATCGGCACACCGAGCGACAGCAACAATGTCGCCATCAGGTTGCGCTTCTGCCGGTCGCGCAAGGCGAGGATCGCGGGGTCGTCGGTCGGACCTTCGACGCCGCAATTCCAGCTCCAATTGGGTTCGTGGCCGTCGCGGTTTTCTTCGCCGTTGGCTTCGTTGTGCTTTTGCTCGTAGGTGACCAGGTCGTGCAGGGTGAAGCCGTCATGGGCGGTCACGAAATTGACGCTGGCCCAGGGCCGCCTGCCGCGATAGCCGAAGATGTCGGACGAGCCGGCGACGCGCGAGGCCATCTCGGCCACCAGCCCGTTGTCGCCCTTCCAGAAGCGGCGCACCGAATCGCGGTACTGACCGTTCCATTCCGCCCAGCCCGGCGGGAAGTGGCCGAGCTGATAGCCGTTGGGTCCGATGTCCCACGGCTCGGCGATCAGCTTCAGTTGGGACATCGCCGGGTCCTGGCGGATCGCGTCGAAAAACGCGCTGTTTTGGCTGTAGTCGCCGCCTTCGCGCGCCAGCGTCGGAGCCAGGTCGAAGCGGAACCCGTCGACATGCATGTCGAGAGCCCAGTGGCGCAGCGAGTCCATGACCATCTGCAGAACCCGCGGATGGTCGAGGTTGAGCGTGTTGCCGCAGCCGGTGACGTCGACATAGTGGCGGCGGTCGTTCTCTAATCGGTAATAGGACAGATTGTCGATGCCGCGGAACGACAGCGTCGGGCCGAGCTGGTTGCCCTCGCCGGTGTGGTTGTAGACGACATCGAGAATGACCTCGATGCCGACTTCATGCAGCCGCTTGACCGCGGTCTTGAACTCGCCGATCTGGCCGTTCGGCAGATAGCGAGGGTCGGGCGCGAAAAAGCCGATCGTGTTGTAGCCCCAGAAATTGGTCAGGCCGGCATCGGCGAGGCGGCGCTCGGCGATGGCGGTCTGGATCGGCAGCAATTCGACCGCGGTGATGCCGAGCCCGTGCAGGTAATCGATCACGGAAGGCGAGGCCAATGCCGCGAAGGTGCCGCGCTCGCGCTCGGGAACGCCCGGGTGCAGGACCGTAAAGCCGCGCACATGCATTTCGAGGATGATGCTCTCTTCCCAGGAGGTGCGCGGCGGATGATCGGCGTTCCAGGTGAACGCGCTCTCGACGACCCGGCATTTCGGCATGTAGCGGGCGCTGTCGCGCCGGTCGATCGCCAGATCCTCGCGCGGGCCGCCGACCCGGTAGCCGAACAGCGCGTCGCTCCACCGCAGCTGGCCGGAGATCGCCTTTGCATAGGGATCGAGCAGCAACTTGTTGGGGTTGAAGCGGTGCCCGGCATCGGGATCGTAGGGGCCATGCACGCGGTAGCCGTAGAGCTGACCGGGCCGAATTTCCGGCAGATAGCAGTGCCACACCTCGTCGGTATATTCGGGCAGCACGATGCGGGCCTCTTCGTGCGCCCCCGAATGATCGAACAGGCACAGCTCGACCTTTTCGGCGTGGGCTGAGAACAGCGCGAAATTGACGCCCTTGCCGTCCCAGGTCGCGCCGAGCGGATAGGGCTGGCCGGGCCACACGCGCGCCGATGACATCGGGCCTCCCTACGGCTCGGCGGTGAAGATCAGGACAGCGAGCGGCGGCAGCTGCAGCCGCAACGAATAGGCGTGCCCGTGCATCGGATGGGGATCGGCGTGGACCGCGCCCTGATTGCCGATCCCGCTGCCGCCGTATATCTCGGCATCGGTATTGACGCGTTCGAGATAGCGGCCGGGGCGCGGCACCCCGATCCGGTAGTCATGCCGCGGCACCGGTGTGAAATTGCCCGCGATCACCGCCAGCTCATGCGGGTCGCGACCCCGGCGCAGGTACGACAAGACGCTCTCGGCGGCGTTGTTGGCATCGATCCAGGAGAAACCGTCGGGATCGCAGTCGAGCCGGTAAAGCGCCGGCGTCGCGCGATAGAGCCGGTTGAGATCGCGGACGAGGCGATGCACGCCGCCATGAAGCGGGTCGCCGAGCAATTGCCAGTCGAGGCCGATATCGTGGTTCCATTCGCGCTCCTGGGCGAACTCGCCGCCCATGAACAAAAGCTTTTTGCCCGGATGCGTCCACATGAAGGCGAAATAGGCCCGCAGATTGGCGAATTTCTGCCAGCGGTCGCCCGCCATCCGGCCGATCAGCGAACCCTTGCCGTGGACGACCTCGTCGTGGCTCAAGGGCAGGATGAAGTTTTCGTGGAACGCGTAGAGCAGTCCGAAGGTCAGATCGTTGTGATGGAATTTGCGGTGGATCGGGTCGCGCGACATGTAGCTGAGGGTGTCGTGCATCCACCCCATGTTCCATTTGAAGCCGAAGCCGAGCCCGCCGACATAGGTCGGCCGCGATACCATCGGCCAGGCGGTCGACTCCTCGGCGGCGGTTGTCGCCCCCGTTGCCTCGCCAAACACCAGCTCGTTCATTCGTCGCAGGAAGGCGATCGCATCGAGATTTTCCCGACCGCCATGGACATTGGGGATCCACTCTCCTTCGTTGCGGCTGTAATCGAGATAGAGCAT
>DATLTH010000340.1:0-15646 GCA_035533695.1 Allostellaceae bacterium
GCGCCTCCAAGGCGATCCTCGCCTTCAGCGCTGCATCCAACTTGCGTCTCGCTCTCTTCGTCATGCTCCGCTCCGTCTGTTGCGACGGAACGGCCGTTCTTCCAATTAGTCAACCGGTCCTAAATTCGGGGTCCACTTCAATCAACCTCCGACTTCACGCAATCCAGTCCAGGTGCGGCCGTTTGATTGGGTAACGAGAATTGAATAGGTCCGATTGGTTTTTGAGGCAGCAGCTTTGGCCTTATTCAAAACGTCGTGTTTGGTGACGTTGCCTCGATAATTATATTCGGCAGTGGGGAGTTGATACGTTTTGCCGCTCGCTGAGATTGTTTGCGTGAAGCGGCGCGCCTTCATCTCAGCATGAAGCGTTTCATAATCATCTTCGTCAGCGCCGTGCAATTCGACGCGCGTTGTAAAAATTGCCATGCTCATGTCTCCAGGAATTTGCGTTGTTGACCGGCTTCAGCGTATTTGAGGCTGGCCGCGTCGCGGGCGACGTAGTTGCGGACTGTTCTGAACGCCCGCGTATTCGGAGTCCCGAGGCGCAGCTTGAGATCGGTATAAGCTGGTCCCTCATGAAATAACCGTAGCGCTTCGGCCACAACGAGCGTGGCCGCGACAGTACCGACAAAAGGCACCGCCACAGACTTTCCGGCGAGTTCCACCTTGCCGCACTCGTCGTCGCCGAGGTTCGAATACGCCGGATTTTCACGAACGAAGCGCTCGCGCTCGAGGCGACGAGTCTCGATTTGCTCCGGCGTAAGCACCGGCCATAGATCGTCGAGGGACCTCCGGTTGGGAAGCGTATGGACGCTGATCGTATCGAAATTATCCGATGTGTCTCCGAGCCCGCTTTCGATCAGCTTACCAAACCTGGCGCTGGCAATGTCCCTGCGCGATTCGTTCTTGTCGAATCCGCACAGGGCAAGCTGCGGCTCGTCGACACGGCACCGAAACTCCGCGTCGATCCGGCGCTCGACGAGCCTCGTTTCAAAACCTCGGGCCTCGAGCCATTCGGCGCAGATCCGCGTTTTCAATCCGTTGCTGCGCTCATCGAACAGGAGACCTGTCTCGTAATTGTCGATCTCGACTTTGTCGAAGTCACCCAAGGTGAAAGTGACGGCCTTGGGGTCAGCGTACGGCAATGTAGCCAGCGACCACAAATAGGCATTGCCGAGATGACCGAGCCCCAGCGCCCACAATTCGCGGGGAAGAAATTGAACCGGTATACCGAGCGCCTCGGTGTCGGCGATGGCCAAGTCAGGACGCCAAAGCGAGAGGCCGACGGTTCTGTGTGTCGCCTCAACCGACACTTCGGCAAAAGACATAAAGAGCTCTGAGATGGCAAGTGAAGCGGCGAGGACCCCCGCCACGGAGCAGAACTCGCGCTCCGGCATGCGTACGACCTCTCGCGCCGGACCAACCTTCGCGATCCAGCCGTCGAAGGTCAGGCGCAGCGCGCCGTCGATTTCCGGCACATCACCTATTAAAATGGCTTGCCTGGCGATCTCCTCCGGGGCGGTGAGAGCGCTGGTGCCAACGTAGGTCATGAGCATCTGACCGAACGTAGTTTTAAGCGACGGCCAGATTTTGAGGGGAGCGGCGCGAAGTACCGGATCGGCCATCACCTTAACGGCGCCGGGAAAACAGCGGCTCGCGTTATTGGCCGCGGTCAGCGCAGCGAGTTGCAGGACATAGGAATTAGCGACATCGGGGCCGCAGACGAGAGTCACGGCGAAGGCCCGACGGCGGGCGAGCGCTTTATCCTCCGGAAGATGGTCTCGATCCACGAACAATTTCGATACGCGCGATAGGCGGGCGGTCATTATTCAGCTCACCAAAGGGAAAGATTCAGGCGCCGGCTCGGTCCTGACGGCTCATGGGTCCGCCAATTCAAGTTGCCGAGATATTCGTATGTGCCGATGCCTCGAAGGGTCCACCAAGCGGTCCGGGCAAAATTGGGGACGATGAGAGCGGTATGTCCGACGATGGGGATCATGGGATGTCGGCGGTCGATATGGCTCTGCCGGACGTCCGAGGTCGGATGCGTGTGCACGTCGGCGAGGACCTGTACGTCTTTCGTCCGGCAGCGTTCCCAAAGCGCAGCAAGGCCGTTAGCGTGGAATGCGATGCCGCCATTTTGGTAGGCGTTAGGGTCGAGGTCGTCGAAGCAGACGTATTGCGTAACCTTCCCGATAGTTCCTTTTTGCGAGCCGAGCAAGAAGACGCCGCTTTCGGCATGGCCTTGACTCCGGCGGCGCATGGCGAAGATCACGTTTGCCCACAGGGTGATCGGTACCCGTATCGTCGTTGGCGGAAGGTCAGGCGCCAAGATAGTCCCCCGAGTGCAGGAGCGAATGGAACTCTTCCACGAAGTCGACGATTGTGTGGTTGGAGTCCCATACGAGATGAGGCAGCGCCTTGGCCCATTCCGAATGAGTTTTAGCGGCGTGCCGATCGTAGGGATGGTAGAGGGCGATACCGTTCTCCCAATCGGTCCTGAACACCTTGGCGACGCGGCTGTCGGGGCGGCCTTTGGGCCGCTTAGCAAATTCGAGCGTCTTCTTCGTGCTGGTGTCCCAGAATGTGCCAGTTGGCGGCTCGGCCCGATAGCCGGCGGCGTTCAAGGCGAAGTAGAACTTGCTCGGTGCATTGGGACGAGGCGCGGCGGCGATCCACAGAATGACGTTTGGCCACGCGAGGTTCTCGGGCAGAAGCCCAGTCTCCGCCATGGCCCAGCATCCTTTGAGAACACCGTCGAGAAAGCCGACTGACTCGAGGTCTTCCTCGAAAAGGCGCTGGTCCGGGGGCTTCACGCGCCTACCCTGCCGGGGTGATCTCTTTGACGAGATCGAAGCAAAGCGAGCAATCCGGGGCGTGGACCAACTCGCTCAGGTGATCGCCCGGGCGCGGCTGCGTCTTGGTCTCGCAGGTTTGCAGGACGTATTCGCCGGCAATGGTCGGGTCCAACTTGAACTTCTTGCGCGCCCACGCGGTCACAACCTCGATGGTCGTTGCGGGCGAGAAGCGGTGGCGCTTGGTCTTCTTGTTGAAATTGACCTCAACCGCCACGTGCCGGCAGCGATGGCAGTGGACATGCTGGTGGCGGTGAAGCTCAAGGGCTTCGAGGGTGAGGCCAGCGTCAGCGGGCTTATGCTCGTCGGCGCCATTGTCGACCTCTTCGGCCTCGTTAAGCGCCTCGGTGCACTCGCCGAGGAAGATGAGAATGTCGTCTTGGCTCGCTTTCAGAGCGCCGGCCCGAATTAGAACGTCACGGAGGACCTCGCCCGGTTTTGCCGCAACCACCATGGACTTGGCCCCTTCGACATGCACAAAAAGCTTCAGTTCGTCTGCGCTCATGTTGAATCACCTATGTTTGTCGGCCCGTGGCGGCGACGCGAATCTCTTGCGCTCACCGGTTCAAAGTGCCAGTATCAGTTTGTCCAAACAGGCAACACTTACACAGAATTCGAGACTCATATAAGCAGTTTACTACTTGGTCTCAAACGGTATGCGTTGCCCAACCAGACAACAATATAGAGTCGCAGGCTAAGCTTGTCAAGGAGGTGAGATGGGCGAAAGTGCGTTCGGCTTTCTGCTTAAGAGTCTGCGCGAACAACGGGGGCTATCCCTGCGGGAATTGGCGCAATTAGCCGATATTGATCACGCTTATATCTACCGACTTGAGACGGGCGATAAAGAATCTCCGTCCGAGGAAGTGCTGTCGAAACTGGTTCGGGCGTTGAAAGCGGGCAAGCGCGAGGCGGATATGCTGCGCTTTCTAGCCAAGCAGCAGGATGTCGATCCCGGCCTTGTCGCGCACGTGCTCAAGGATGCGGGCGTGTCGTTCGGCGTATTCAAATCCGTGGCTGGAACGGTTTTTCGGGGAACTGCTCGACCGGACTATGCGAGGCGAATCGAGCGCGTAAAGAGCATCCTTGAAGAGGACGGCGATGGATGAGCTATCGGCGGTGCTGAAGGCACGGGAGCTCGTCAAAGCGGTAAATCCGATGGCACCTCCTGTTTCCGTCGAGGCTTACTTAGAAAAGGTCGGCGCGGTGTTACGACAGCGCAAGGATCTCGATTCGAACGAACCGGGATGGTCGTTTGAACACGAGGACAAGCGGTATGTTTGCGTCAATGCAAATGACAGCGATGAGCGCCGGCGATTCACGATTTGCCACGAAATCGCACATATCGTACTAGAATTGCCGTCTGACCACTCAGCGGGGCCGTGGTGGAGCTACGCTAAACGATCACCAAATGAAATTTGGTGCGACGTGTTCGCGGCGGAGTTACTCCTACCTTACAATTTATTCAAGTCGATCGCGGAGAGGATGCCGATCGGATTTGAGTCAGTTGTAAGACTGGCGGGGCAATTCGACGCGTCGGTGATGGCGACAGGTTCGCGCTTCGCCACTCTCGTCACCACGCCTTGCGCGTTCGTGCTTTCGGAGCAGGGAAAGGTAAGATATACATCGCGGTCAACGCCCCTTCGTGAGGTAAATGCTTGGATTACGCCTCGCGTCGCCGTTCCGACCGGCTCCGTTACCGAGCGTGTTCGGGCTGGAGGCCAGTGCGACGGTCCAGAGGAGGTGGACGCCGACATTTGGTTCTCGGATTGGGACCGAGGCGGGGTCCTGCTCGAGGAAGCACGTCATCTTGCATCATGGGATCAAACGCAGACGCTTCTCTGGTTTGAGAACGAGGAGGTCCCCGAACCAAGGCGCGACAGGTTTGCCAGGGACGCCGAGGAAGGAGAGCCTTTGCTCAGGGAACTCGACGGTATTCTGCCTTGGCCAGGCAAAAAACGCCGGAAATAAATTTCCCTTCAGGTCATACCGAAAGAGAGTCGACAACCGGCAGCGAAATCCGATCCCTAGGCGGAGGCATCTATGCGATCTGGCTCGCCCTTCCAAACCAGCCACGCCTGTCGTCCTTCGCCATCAGGAAACAGCGCCGCATTCAACGGCCGGGCAAGGCTCGGATCGTGGATCCTGACGCGCAAGTAATCTCTTGGCGGGTTGCCGTTTGAGTGCGCGGCCCACGCGTCGCCGATTCGTGCGCGGCCGACAAACACGCGGAACATCGGTGACCCATCATTCTCGCGGTTGTCGTTGGGGACGAACCGGACCTTGGCATTGATGGCGAGCGTGCGGATGCGGCCGATCCAGCCGCCGTCCTTGGCCGGTATGAACGTGCCGATCACAGGCATGGTCGCTCCTTAGCTTGATGTCGCGGGTGGATCCGGCGCCTCGCGGTGCCGGGCCCGAACGGACTGCGGCGCCAATTCGGTTTTGGGCGCGGTGTCGCGGCGCCCCCTCTCCTTCCAGGCCTTGCTGAATGCAATATCGCTCTTGAGGAAGCTCTCAAGCATGGCAGGAATCAGCGCCGGCACGGATTCGTCCTCGCCGTAGCACTCGCGATAGACCTCGGCATAGGCCTGGAGCATTCGGTTGAGCTCCGGTGCGACGATGATGGCGATCTTGACGGGCGTACGGTCGGGCAGTTTTGCCAGCTTGAGCTCGGGCATGGCGGTCATCCGCGATAAGGTTGCAGCACCAGATCCTTGTGCACCACCACTCGCACCGGCCAACCAGGGCGGACCGTGATGGTCGGCTGGATGTTGAGATTCTTCTCGACGATCTTTTGACCGGCTTGGTTGGTGCCTTCCTGGGTCGACTCGCGGATCGTCTGCACCAGGTTGCTTTGCGCGCTGCCGAAGGTGTCCTCGGTGCCGACGCCCAGCAGCGTCGACAAGGCGACGCCCTTGAGCAGGGTCCAGGTGTGGTAATCGACCTCATCAGAAAGGCCGGCATAGCCGGCGGCGTCGGTTGCCGGCAGATTGTCGATCTCGATCGAGGAGCCGTCCGGCATGACGATGCGCTGCCACACCACCAGCACCCGGCTCTGGCCGAAAGCGACGACGCTGTCGTAGGTGCCGATCAGGCGCGAGCCCTGCGGGATCAGCAGAATCCGCCCGGTGACCGTGTCGTAGACATTCTCGGTGACCTGGGCGAGCGCCTGACCGGGCAAATCCGAGTTGATGCCGGTGATGAGGCTGGCCGAGATCACGGTGCCGGCGAGCACCTCATAGGGCGAGACTGGATGCTGCAGGCTGTGCGGGTTATAGATCGCCCGCTCGGGCTCGGCCTTCAGGAAGTCGAGCTTGCGCTGCTGGTCGTTGGGATCGCGCGCACTGAACGCGATGCGCTCGCTGCCAGTTGGTGCTGCGATTGTGGCTCCGGTGATTTGCGCCGGATTGGTAGTCCCCGACGCTGTCGGGATCGCCGGGTGCGGTGCGCCACTGGCGCGGTTGAGGGCGAAGAACACGCCGGCTTCGCGCGCGCGCCGGGCCTGCTGGGCGAGGCGCATGCGCTCCGCCTGAGCCGCGTCGGCTTCGGGATTGGGCCGCAGGTCGAGACGTTGCTCCTGCTGCACGACCGGCGGCCCGAGATCGCCCGGCAACGGCGCGCCGAGCTTGGGCGGCGGATGCAGCTGGTCGTAGCTCTTGGGCAAGCCGGCGAGCGCGTCGGGTGTCTGTTTCCGGCTCGTGGTGTAGAGCTCGGTGGGGGTAGCCGCACGCCTCAACGCCGGACCATAGAGCGCGACCCAGGTGGCGGCGAACACCGTGACGCAGGCGACGGCTGCGAGGCCGATGACGACGTGCCGCTTGAAGCGCACGACGCGGCGCGGCTGGGTGCGCAGCGCCAGCAACTCCGGATTCGTGTCCTTCGAGATTTCGGGCGGATCGGGAGGCGTCATGGACGCTCCCACCCAGCACGGCTGTCAGTCGCCGCCACGGTATCGGTGCGGCTGATGCGCACCACCTGCTGCGGGCTGGTGCCGAGCCGCAACTCGGCCGCGGCGAACAACTGGTCGACGATGTAATAGCGGCCACGGACGCGGTAATTGACCAGCTGATCGTTGCCGTGCGGGCCGATGACGAACAGCGGCGGCGCCTCGCCTTGGTCGATCCGCGCCGGGAACTCGATATAGACCTTCGACCCATCGTCGAAGGCACGCAGCGGCCGCCACGGCGGGTTGTCGCCGCTGATGGCGTAGCGGAATTGCAGGTTGGCGAGATCAACCCCGGCGGCAACGGGAGCCGCCTCCTCGGCCTGGTCGTTCTGGCGCTTGATGGCGATGAGCGTGTCGAGCGGATAGGTCCAGGACACCGCCGCCATGGATGTAAGTGGCGTGCTTTCGAGCGCCAGGTGATAGCTGCGCTTGTCAGTGGTGATGAGCAGGTTGGTCTTGAGCCCCGGCGCGAAGGGCTTGACCAGGACATGCACCTGTTTGGTGGGACCGGCGCCGCTGGTGGTGTCGCCCACCACCCAGCGCACGGTATCGCCGGCCGCGATCGCGGTCAGCGTCTCGCCCGGCTGGAGCGCAATGTCGCTCACCTCTTCGGGCGCGGCATAGAGCCGGTAGAGCGCGCCGGGCGTGTAGGGATAGACTTGGATCGCATCGATATAGCCGGTCTTGCTCGGCTCCTCGAGCGCAGCTTTATTGGCGGCCGCAACCCGGTCCGTCGGCGGGCGTGTGTCGGGTTTGACCTTGGTGGGTAGCGGCTGGAGTTGGCCCGGCAGCGGCAGCGGCTCCGGCACTTTGACGATCTGCACCGGCTTCGGCGGCGCGGACTCCGGCACCGCCGCGGTGAACGAGCCCGAGTCATAAGCAATCGCCGGCGGCGGCGTCTTGCCGGCACAGGCGGCAAGCGCCAGCACGGCGCCCAAGGTGACAATCGAACGCAAAGGATTCATGGGGACTCTCCGGGACTGAGCTCACGCGACCAGTTGATGCCGTTGACGTAGATGCCGAGCGGATTCTTCTGCAGCGCGTCGACGCTGCGCGGCGGCTTGATCACGATGGTGAGGATGGCGGTCCAGCGCTCGGTCGCGGCGAGGCTGTCGTGGTCGTAATGCCGCTCGGTCCATTTGACCTGGAAGGAAGAGTCCGAGACGCGGACGACGCTGGTGACCTCGACCGCGACAGACTTTGTGCCGATCGCCTTGAACGGATCGCTCCGCCGTGCGAATTCGTTCAAGAACACCGCGCCGTGATCGGTCGCATAGGCATAGGCTTCGAGCCAGTCGCGGCGCACCACCACCGGGTCGATCGGCAGCGAGCGCACGTCGGTGATGAAGCGCGCCAGATACCACGCGATCTCGGCGTCCTTAGGGTCATAGGGCCGGATCGCCGGGCCGACCGCCTGGACCTCGCCGAGCTTGTCGACCTCGACCACGTAGGGCGTGATGCGGCTCTGGCTCGCTTGCCAGATCATCCCGCCCGCAAGCCCGAGCGACAGCGCCAGCGAACCGAAGGCCATCAGGCGCCAGTTGCGCGCCTGGACCCGGGCCGAGCCCAGGCGCTCGTCCCACAGCTGCGCCGCCTTCTGATAAGGCGTCACCGGCTCGGGCGTGGTGCCGTAGCGTTGCACCGGGCGCTTGAAGAACACCGCTTACTCTCCGTCCCCGAGATCGACTTTGAACCCGCTGCCCGGGCGATCGCCGTCCTTGATCGCCTGCAGCGCGGTGCCGGTGCGGGCGTGGCGGCGCTGAGCCGCGTGCATCCGCTGCGCCCAGCCCGGTACGTTGTCGACCGCGCTGATGTCATCACCGGCACCGCCAGTTGCCCGCCACGCGGCGGTCCGCCCCGCAGCGGCGGCATCTGCGACCGGGCCGCCCGTTCGCCCAGCGAATGCGCTGGCACCGGCGCGCGCGACGCCGACAAGACCGGCGCCGATGCCGGCGAGACCCTCGGCGTCCGAGCTGGCGCGGCCCAAGCCGTAGGCGGTGCTGACCGCAGTGCCAGCACGGATCGCGGCGAGGCCGCCGGAACCGGCAAGCCGTGCCCCGCCCCAGGCCGCGCCGCCGGCCAGCGCCGCGCCGGCGGTGACGGCACCAACCGTGCCGGCGACGGCGCCCGCGCCGAGCTGCGGCGCGCCGCTCACGAGGCCTGTCGCAATCCCCGGTCCGAAGATCCCAAGCCCGAACAGCGCGAGGGACGCCAGCACGAGGGACATCGCCTCGGCGAGATTGGGCTCCTGGCCTTTCAGCGCCGTGGTGAACTGGCTGAAGAAACCGTCGCCGATGCCGACGATCACTGCCAGCACCATGACCTTGACGCCCGCCGCGACGACGTTGCCGAGCACGCGTTCGGCGAGGAACGCGGTCTTGTTCCACAGCGCAAACGGCACCAGCACGAATCCCGCCAGCGTCGTCAGCTTGAACTCGAGCACGGTAATGAAGAGCTGGACCGCCAGGATGAAGAAGGCGAGGACGACGATGAGCCAGGCCACCACCAGCACGAAGATGGTCACCGCATGGTCGATGATGGTGGTGAAGCCGACCAGCGATCCCGCTTGCTGCAGCAAGGGCCAGGCCGCCTGGAAGCCGATGCCGGCGAGCTTGCCCGGGCGCAGCAAGTCCTGCGCGCTCAAGCCATTGTTAGTGGCTGCGAGCCCGAGCGCCGCGAAGGAATCGTAGATCGCGGTGGAGAGCGTTTCGAAGTTGTTGAGGATGAGGGCGAAGGCGCCGACATAGAGCACCTTCTTGAGGAGGCTGGCGACCACATCGGTGCCGCCGTCGAGGGCCCAGAACAGGCCAGCCAACGTGATATCGATGCCGACCAGGAGGGTGGTGAGATGGGTGACGTCGCCGCCCAGGAGCCCGAAGCCACCGTCGATGTAGCGGATGAAGGTCTGCAGGAACTGGTCGATGATGCCGAGATTATTCATCGCTATTGGGGCGTATAGGCGTTGCTGCTGCCGATGAAGCGAGTGAACTCGGCCTGGGCTTCCTCCTCGGCCTCGGCATTGCGCGCCGATTCGAGCGCCACGGCGCGGTCCTGCGCCGCGATCAGGCTTTCGCTCTGGAGCTGCTGCTTGATGGCCAGCGCCCGCAGCTGGTTGGCGGCCTGGGCGACCTGCAGGTTGCCAGTCGCGGCTTGCGAGGCATCGACCAGAGTGCCGAGTGTCCCGGTATCGGCCTGGACGTTCTGCGTCACCTGGGCCTGCACCGTCAGCGTCTCGCCGAAGGCGTCCATCGCCTGTTGCCAGCGCTGCCGCGCGTCGGCCACCAGCTGGACGGTGTCGACCGACGGCGCGTGTTGCTGCGGGTAGTACTGATTGAACGCCGCCTGGGTCGCGCTGACGTTGAAGGCGATGCCCTGGGCCTGGTTCATCAGGCTGCCGATCCGGTTGAGATCAGCGACCATCGCGCCGAGCTGCGAGACGTTGAGGCTCGCCAGGTTGCGCGCCATGTTCTCGAGCATCAGGGCCTGGTTCTGCAGCGCCTGAATCTGGTTGTTGATCTGCTGCAGCAACCGCGCCGCCTCGATCACGTTCTGGGCATAGACTGCGGCGTCGAATACCGCCCATTGGGCACGTGCCCCACCCGGCATAAGGCAAGCAACCAAGGCGGCGAGGACGGACGCTGTCAGAGCCCAGCGAGGGGAGGCGGTTGGGCGGCTCACGGCTGGAATGCCCCTGGATATTGCGCCAGCAGATCGGCGGCCCAATCGAGGCCGCGGGCGCGCAGGAATCCCGCCGCAAATTCCCCGCCCTCGGCCACCACGCGGTCGATCAGTGCCTGGCTCGCCGGATCGGAGGCGCCGCACAGCGCCAGCGCGATCGGCCCCAATCCCAGCTCGAACAGCCGGTTGCCGCGGCGCGATTGCAGGTAGTACTGCCGCTTGGGCACGGCGCGAGAGACCAGCTCAATCTGCCGCTCGTTGAGGCCGAAGCGTTCATACGCGGTCCTAGCCTGCGGCTCGATGGCGCGGTCGTTGGGCAGGAAGATGCGCTGCGGGCAGCTCTCGATGATCGCCGGCGCGATCGAGCTGCCGGCGATATCGGCGAGCGACTGGGTC
Source organism: Allostellaceae bacterium (assembly GCA_035533695.1). Lineage (GTDB taxonomy): Bacteria > Pseudomonadota > Alphaproteobacteria > ATCC43930 > CGMCC-115725 > DATARH01. Next base: position 10,876 of record DATLTH010000340.1, read on the forward strand.
GCGAACACCACGGCGACGTTCTTCTTGCGCAATACTTTGAGCCACTCGCGGATGCGCGCGGCGAAGAGCGGGTGGTCGAGATAGACCCAGGCCTCGTCGAGAATGAGCAGCGTCGGAGATCCGTCGAACCGCGCCTCCAGGCGATGGAACAGATAGGTCAACACCGGCAGGAACACGCCCGCCTCGTGCATCAGGCTCTCGGTCTCGAAGCACTGGACATCGGCCAGCGCGAGCCGGTCCTCGGCGGCGTCGAGCAGCCGGCCGAAGGGCCCGTCGAGGGTATAGGGCAAGAGCGCCGCCTTGAGCGCATTCGACTGCAGCAGGACCGAAAGCCCCGTCAGAGTCCGCTCGGGCGCCGGCGCCGAGGCGAGGCTGTTGAGCGCAGACCACACCAGCTCCTTGACCTCGGGCGTCACCGCGACCTTCTCGTGCGCGAGCAGCACCGTCAGCCATTCCGCGGCCCAGCTGCGCTTGGCCGGCTCGTCGATGAGACGCAGCGGCTGGAAGGCGAGCGAACCGTCCGAGCCCAGCCGATGGTGCGCCCCGCCGAGCGCAAGGACGGCGGCGCGGGCCGAGTTGCCTTTGTCGAAGATCGTGACCCGCGCGCCGGGATAGCGGCGGAACTGCAAGGCCATCAGCGCGAGCAAGACGGATTTCCCGGCGCCGGTGGGGCCGACGATCAGCAGGTGGCCGACGTCGCCGACATGGACCGCGAAGCGGAACGGCGTGGCGCCGCTGGTCTCGGCATGGAACAGCGGCGGCCCGTCGAGATGCGCATCGCGCTCCGGTCCGGCCCAGACCGATGAGACCGGCACGAGGTGCGCGAGGTTGAGGGTATGGACGATGGGCTGCCGGACATTGGCATAGACCTGGCCGGGCAGCGCGCCGAGCCAAGCCTCGACCGCGTTGACGCTCTCGCGGATGGTGGTGAAGCCGGCGCCGTTGATGACCCGCTCGACCGCCCGGACTTTCTCGTCGACCCGCCGGCGGTCGGGATCGAGCACCGTGACGGTCGCGGTCAGGTAGCCGAAGGCACCGTGATCGCCGCCCAGGGCCTGGAGCGCTTCGTCGGCATCGGCCGCCTTGTTGGCGGCGTCCGAATCGAGGAGCTGGACCGGCTCGTTATAGAGCACTTCCCGCAGCAGCACCGTGATCGACTTGCGCTTGGCGAACCATTGGCGCCGCAGCCGCGTCAGCACCTTGGTCGCCTCGGTCTTGTCGAGAGCGATGAAGCGGGTCATCCATCGGTAGGCGAAGCCCAGATGGTTGAGCGCGTCGAGCAGGCCGGGCCGGGTGAGACCCGGGAACCCCAGGACTGAGAGGGTGCGGAGATGGTGGCCGCCGAGCATGGGCTCGAGCCCGCCGCTCAAAGGCTCGTCGACCAGCACGGCATCGAGATACATCGGCGTCTCCGGCACCGCGACCGCATGCCGCCGGGTCGACACCGTGCCGTGCAGATAGGTGAGCGTCTCCGCATCGTCGAGCGCGACGATCTCGGGCATGAAGCCTTCGAGCAGGTCGCGCACCCGCTCGGTTTCGGCGACGAAAGCCGCGAGCTCGTAGCGCCAATCGCGGTCCGGCTTGGCGCTCTCGACCAGGGCGCGCTCGGCGCGGCTCACCGGATCGGCCGGCGGCAGATAGAGCAGCGTCAGGTGATAGGCGCTCTCGAAGGGGTCGCGCACTGCCGGGGATTCGGGACCCAAGCCTTCGCCCGGCGCGAAGGCGGCGCGGCGCTCGCGATCGACCAGCCAGGACGTGGCTTCGGGGAACGTCGAGCCGGGATAACCCGGCGCGGCAAAGCGCTCGGCCTCGAAGAACAGCGCCCAGCCCGAGCCGAAGCGCCGCAGCACGTTGTTGAGCCGGGCGCAGGTCGCCACCAGCTCGGCCTCGGTGGCGCTCTCGAGATCGGGGCCGCGGAAGCGGAAGCTGCGCTGGAAGCTGCCGTCCTTGTTGAGCACCACGCCAATCGCGACCAGGGCGGCCCAGGGCAGGTGGTCGGCGAGCCGGTCGGCGCGGCGGTATTCGGCGAGATTCAGCATGCGAGATGCGACCGCTGACGGAGATGGCGCGCCAGCACCTCGGCAAAGCGCGGATCGTGTCGCGCCGCGAACACGGCGAGCGAATGCCCGAGTGCCCACAGCGCAAGCCCGGCAAGCCAGAGATGGAGTCCCAAGCCGAGCGCCGCCGCGACGGTGCCGTTGACGATGGCGATCGCGCGCGGCGCGCCGCCGAGCAGGATGGGCTCGGTCAAGGCCCGGTGCAGCGGCACCTCGAGACCGGGGACGCTCATACCAGCGCCCCGCCGGCGAAGGAGAAGAACGACAGGAAGAAGCTCGACGCCGCGAAGGCGATCGAGATGCCGAAGACGATCTGGATCAGGCGCCGGAATCCGCCCGAGGTCTCGCCGAAGGCCAGGCTCAGCCCGGTGATAATGATGATGATCACGGCGACGATCTTGGCCACCGGCCCCTGCACCGAATCGAGGATCTGCTGCAGCGGCTGCTCCCACGGCATGTTGGAGCCCGCGGCATAAGCCGGTGCGGCGAGGGTCAGGGCGGCGAGGCTGGCGAGAGTCCTATATATAAGGTGTCGGCGCATTCGTGTTCTCCTTTGGTTCAGGCGGCGCGCGGGGCGAGATCGGCCAGCGCGTAGTCGCCGTCGGCACCGAGTCCGGTCACTTCGGCGATGGTATCGACCAGGCGCTCGCTGCCGCGGCCGCGGATGAAGACGACGCAGTCGATCGCCTCGGCGATGAGCCGGCGCGGCACGGTGACCACGCTCTCCTGGATGAGCTGCTCCAAGCGGTAGAGCGCGGCGCGTGCCGAGTTGGCATGGACCGTCGAGATGCCGCCGGGATGACCGGTGTTCCAGGCCTTCAAAAGCTCGAGTGCCTCGCCGCCGCGGACCTCGCCGACGACGATCCGGTCCGGCCGCAGCCGCAGGGTCACCCGCACCAGATCGGCGAGTGTCACGCCGGGCTTGGTGCGCAGCGCGACGCAATCGGGCGCCGCGCATTGCAGCTCGCGCGTGTCCTCGATCAGGATCACGCGCTCCTCGGCGATCTCGGCCAAGAGCGCATTGGCCAGCGTCGTCTTGCCCGAGCTGGTGCCGCCCGCAACCAGGATGTTGCGGCACTCCGCGATCGCGCGCTTCAATGCTTCGGCCTGCAAGGGCGCCATGATCTTGTCAGCGACGTAATCGCTCAGCCGGTAGATCCTTGCCGCTGGCTTGCGAATGGCGAAGCACGGCGCTGTCGCCACCGGTGGCAGCACACCCTGGAAGCGCTCGCCGGTCTCGGGCAGCTCGGCGCTGACCAGCGGATTGCTGGCGTGGGCCTCGAGCCGGACATGCGAGGCAACCAGGCGGACGATACGCTCGACCGCGGCGGCGCTGAGGCGAGTACCGGTTTCAACCCTGCCCTCGCTCAGCCGGTCGAGCCGCAAGCGCCCGTCGGGATTGACCATGACCTCGATCACCGCGGGATCGGCGAGCGCCGCCGCGATCTCCGGCCCCATCGCGGTGCGCAGCATGGCGCGGCGCCGGCCGCGGGTCTCGGGATGCTCCGTCATGGCGCGGCGCCGAGACGATCGCGTCCCCAGGGCAGATTCGCCTGGCGCTCCGCCTCCGTGAGCCGCCGACAGGCCAGGGTGAACGAGTCCGGGTCACGCTCGATGCCGACGAAGCGCCGTCCGAGCTGGCGGCAGGCCAGGCCGGTGGTGCCCGAGCCCATGAACGGATCGACGATGGCAGCGGCCTGGGTCTTGGCGATGAGCCACAGCATCACCGCCAGCGGTTTCTGATAGGGGTGACCGACCGCCTCGGCGTCGCGGCCCAAGCGCGGGACCGTGGTATCGATCACATCGGTGCCGCCATAAAGCTGGAACCCCGGCTGTGACAGCACGGCGATGGGCTCGACCGACCAGGCCGTGCGGCCGGCGACGGGCGGCCTAGGATCGCGCTTGCGCATGTAGAGGAACCGGGTCTTGGCGTAGCCGGCGGCGCGCGCGGCGGCCAGGAGCTGCGACATGTGCTGCGGCGGCCAGAAGGTCAGCACTGGCGCGCCGCGGCAGAGCGCAAGCCAATCGAGCGCTCCGTCATCCCATGGTTCGCGCACCAGCGCCGCACTCGGATCGCGGCCCTGCCCTGCCGCCGTCCGACGCCAGCCGCCGGTGCCGTAAGGCGGATCGGTCACGACTAGCTCGACATCCCGCAGCTGCGGCAGGATCTCACGGCAATCGGCGCGGTAGAGGACGGCCTCGCCGATGACGACCTTGCCATTCATGGCGGCAGCACCTCGGCGGTGAGGCTCTTGCCGCCGGCAACGCGGCGGCCGACTTCGGCGATGAAGGCCTTGAAGCGATCCTGGCCGATAAGCTGCGCGGTCCGGTCGGGCTCGACCTGCGCATAGACCGTGAACTGGAAGCGGATGAAGAGCGCGAGGGTCTCGGCGATCACCTGCTGGTCGCGCTCGATGCGGCCCAACTGCACCGACAGCTTGTCGAGCCGGGCCTTGAAACGCTCCTCAATCTCACTTGCGCCGCGCCGGTCGAGCCAGGCCTTGAGCGCGTCGGTCATGATCGCGGTTTTGCTCGCACCGGGCTTCGCCGCGAGATCCGCCAGCCGCTGCGACAGCTCCTCGTTGAGATAGAACTCGTGGCGCTGCCTCATCGCGCCCTCAGAACGACGGCAGGAGATCGTCACGGCGATCGCCTTCATTCATGGCGTGGGCGCGGCCGATCAACTGATTGCCATCCGAGAATTCAGCGGGGTC
>DATLTH010000341.1:0-4244 GCA_035533695.1 Allostellaceae bacterium
AATAGAGCATTGGCCCTCATCGCCTCGCGTCGCGCCACGACCCAACGCCGCGGCACGACCGGTTCACGATCGCTCGAGATTGGTTGAGATGTGGTAACACCCTGGCAGATTGCCGATAGGCCGGCGGCCGACAACCCGAGCGGTCACCGCCGGGCACCATCCCGGGCGGTTCCGGATCGGAGCCTAACTCAACTGCAAATACACCAGGATCAAGTCCGACGCCATGAATTGCGGGCTGCCGATGCGCGGTCACGGCCGCGGCGGAGCCGCAACCCCGCCGCGCATCTCGTGAACGACGACACCGAGCCGGCGCGGCGGCGGTGCCAGCCACAGCGGGTGGGTGAGGCCCGCCGCGACATCGGATTCGCCCGCCTGCCAGCGGCGCAGCACCGTTTTTGCCGAGAAATCCGCCATCTTGCCGGCGAGGTCGTCGGCATTGCCCTCGTGCACCAGGTGCAGGATCGTCATCGTCGCCTCGCTCGCCTCGGCGAGGCATTTCTTGATGTCGGGGTCGCGGCGCAGCGCGGCCGGCACCCGCTCGCCCAACAGCGCGATCATGCGGCGCAGATCGTGGTTGCGGCGCAATGCCGCAATCTCGCGCGCCGAGCGGCTGATCCCGCCGCGCCCGCCCGGAACCGGATCATAACCGTCGATAACCAGGCACAGCGTGTCCGCCGGCCGGGCATCGTCGAGCGCCGCCACCGAGACCGCCCCGCCGCGGTAGCGCTGGTTTTCGATCACCACCGCGGGCATTCCGGCGAGCGCGGCGCTGGCCAGCACATGGTCGGGGCCGAGCACATGGCGGTCGTTGTCGAAATAGGTTTCCGCTCCGGTGGCCAGGTTGACGGCGCCAAGCAGCAGGCGAACCGCACCCGAGTTGATCCGGTCGAAATCGACCGCCTGCTGCACAAGTTCGCGCAATTCGCCGGGCCGCAGCATCGCGGCCTCGTGCAGCGGCTCCGGTTCCCGCTCGCGCCGCGCCGGCCGGCAGCCGGACAGCCAGCCGCGCAGCTTGTGCCGCACCCGGCCGTCGCCATGCCCCGCGATATGCCGGCTCAGTTCCTGCCAGAACTGGCGCAGCCGAAAGGTGCGCTCGTGCGGCAGGTTGCCGGCGATGATCGCGGCGTTGACCGCACCGATCGCCGTACCGGCGATCCAGTTCGGCCGGATGCCGCAATTCTCCAGCGCCGCATAGGCCCCCGCCTGGTAGGCGCCGAGCGCCGCGCCACCCGACAGCACCAGCGCGATCCGGTCGAAACGGGCCAAGCTCTTGTCGGATCGCGCGCGCGCCAAACTCCGCTCCTTGCGCCATGCAGACGCTCGACGGCCATCATAAGGGGTGGCCGAGAAGCGTCCAGTGTCGAAACGCGCCGACCGGCTATTTCGGCGCACGGGGTTGACAGCGCAGAGAAAGATCGGCGGCGACAATTTCGCATCGGCGCTTGACGGCAGGCCGGGGGCGATAGACATGGAAGGCATGACCGACCGCCTGGCCGCCATCGCCCGCACCGTCGCCGAGGGCGGCTTCGCCCTGGTCCGCGCACCCCAGATGGGCGCGGTGCTGGAACCGGCGGGGCTGCGCGACTGGGACCGCTTTGCCGAAAGCTGGGACGATCTCGGCATCGACATGTATATGGCCGATGGCGGGCGTTACCGCCGCCGCCGCTTTGCGTGCTTCCGCGCCAGCCGCGAGGGGATCGAGCGCAAACCGCATCAGCCGCACTACCAGAGCCGCGATTACAACCCGCTGAACGGCGGGATCGAGCGCTGGTTCGAGCCGGTCGGCGACGCGATCGGGGCGCATCCGGCGATGCGGGCGATCCTCGCCGCCTGCCACAAGCTGTTCGCCGGGCTGACCCCGGCGGCGTTTCGCCCGGCCTCCTGGCATGTCGAGGTCCATCAGTTCCGCATCGAGGCACGCCCCGGGCAGGAAGGCCGCCCGACCCCGGAGGGCATGCACCGCGACGGCGTCGACTGGGTGCTCGTGCTGCTCGTCAATCGCGTCAATATCGCAAGCGGCGAGACCAGCATCGGCGATCTCGCCAAATCCCCGCTCGGCAGCTTCACGCTGACCGATCCGCTCGACGCGGCGGTGACCGACGACAACCGCGTCTATCACGGCGTCACCCCGGTCACACCGCTCGACCCGGCGCGGCCCGGGCACCGCGACGTGCTCGTCGTCACCTTCCGGCGCGAGTAGGCGGCTGCGGGGCCTAAAGCAGGTTTCCGATCAAGTTGATCACCCTCTCCCGTCGTCATGGCCGGGCTTGACCCGGCCATCTTTGCGACGCGGCACCAGATCCCCGGGTCAAGCCCGGGGATGACGGTAAGAGGGGCGATTCAACGTGAGCGAAACTTGCTCTAACCGGCGGGTGACGTGAAATAGGGCCGCAGATTGGCGCGGATGCGCTCCAGCACCGGCAGGTCCGGCTGGGTGAAGGCAAAGCTGTCGCCGGTGATCGTCTCGAACACCCTGATATAGATGCGGGCGGCTTCGGCGATGATCTCGCGCGGGATCGGCGGGATCGGGTCGCGGTAGGGGTCGACGCGGGCGGCCACCCAGCGGCGCACGAAATCCTTGTCGAAGCTGTCGGGAGTCTGCCCGGCGGCGAAGCGGCCGGGGTAGCTCTCGGCAAACCAGTAGCGGCTGCTGTCAGGGGTGTGGATCTCGTCGGCGAGCAGGATATGGCCGTCGCGGTCGAGCCCGAACTCGTATTTGGTGTCGACGAGGATCAGGCCGCGCTCTTTCGCGATCTCGCGCCCGCGCGCAAACAGGGCCATCGCCTTGTGCGAGACCTCCTGCCATTGCCCCCGGGTCAACAGGCCATGGTCGAGGATCTCGCTTTCGGTAACCGGCTCGTCGTGCTCGCCGTCGCGTGCTTTCGTGGTCGGGGTGATGACGGTCTGCGGCAGTTTCTCGTTCTCGCGCAGCCCGTCGGGGAAGGGCAGCCCGTAAATCTCGCGATGGCCCGCCTTGTACATCGACCAGATCGAGGTTGCCGTCGTGCCGGCGAGATAATCGCGCACCACCACCTCGATCGGCAGGATGTCGAGGCGTTGGCACAGCAGCACATTGGGGTCGGGATAGGAGATGACGTGGTTCGCGCAAAGATCGGCCGTCTGGTCGAACCAGAAGCGGGCGATCTGGGTCAGCACCTGGCCCTTGAACGGAATGGCGGCGATGTTGCGGTCGAAGGCGCTGAGCCGGTCGGTGGCGATAATCAGGCGCCGCCCGTCCGGCAGATCGTAATTGTCGCGCACCTTGCCGCGGTAGTGGCTGGGCAATTCGGGGATCGTCGCATCGTCGACGATGCGATCGAGATGGCGGGCGAGAAAATCGGAATCGACCATGGCAGCACTCGACAGCCGGGGGGATTGGAACAAGAGCGGGCTGGCCACAGTGCCAGCCGCCCGACAAAGATTAAGGGCTTTTGCCTGCGGCGGCGAGGGCAGCGTTCAGCGTCGCGCTCGGCCGCATCGCCGCCGATGTCTTAGCCGGATCCGGCAGATAATAACCGCCGGTATCCACCGGCTTACCCTGCGCGGCGATCAGCTCGGCATTGATCCTGGCTTCGTTGGCCGCCAGCGCCTCCGCCAGCGGTTTGAAGCGGGCTGCCAGTGCCGGGCTCTTGTTCTGCCGAGCCAGCGCCTGTGCCCAATACAGCGCCAGGTAGAAATGGCTGCCACGATTATCCAGTTCGCCAATCTTCCGCGCCGGCGAACGGTTGTCCTCAAGGATCTTGCCGTTGGCCTCATCGAGCGTCTCGGCCAGAACCTGCACGTCCTTGTTCCCACTTGTCTGCGCCAGATGTTCGAGCGACGCGCCAAGCGCCAGGAACTCGCCCAGCGAATCCCAGCGCAGATAGTCTTCGTGCCGGAACTGCTCCACGTGCCTCGGCGCCGACCCGCCGGCCCCGGTCTCGAACAACCCGCCGCCCGCCAAAAGCGGAACGATCGACAGCATCTTGGCCGACGTGCCCAGCTCCATGATCGGGAAAAGATCGGTCAGGTAGTCGCGCAGCACATTGCCGGTGACGGAGATGGTGTCGAGCCCCTTGCGGATGCGATCGAGCGAGAACTTCATTGCCTCGACCGGCGCCAGAATGCGGATGTCGAGACCCGATGTGTCCTCGTTCTTCAGGTATGTCTCGACCTTGGCGATCAACTGCGCGTCGTGCGCGCGTTTGGCGTCGAGCCAGAACACCGCCGGGGTGCCGGTCAGGCGCGCGCGGCGCACGCCAAGC
>DATLTH010000342.1:0-2211 GCA_035533695.1 Allostellaceae bacterium
AAAACCCCCCAGCCGACGCCGAGAAAGGGCAGATAAGCCAGCGCCAAAGTCGCGGCGAAGACCGCCGGCAGCGGCCATATCGGGCGCCGGTGCAGCGGGCGCCACAGAGCGGGAAGCAGCACCGCCGGGTAGAACTTGACCAGCGTGCCGCCGGCCAGCGCCAGCCCGGCGATCGCGCCGCCCAACCGCCCGCGGCTCGATAGCGCCAACGCGATGAGCACGATGATCGCGGCGTCGACATGGCCGCTGCCGGCAAATTCCCACAGCGGCAGCGGGTGCCAGGCGTAGACGATGATGCGCGTTGCGGGCAGGCCGGCAGCGGCCAAGAGGCGCAGCAGCAGGACAACCGCGATCGCCTCGCACAAGACCATCGCCGCCTTCATCGCGACGACGCTGTCGTCGAAGCGGGTCACCGCGAAAAACATCGCCTCGGCCGCCGGCGGGTAGATCGTATGGGCGTAATTGTTGCGGTTGATGTTGGGGAAGATCGCCGCGTCGCGCAGCGCCGCGAGGTGCGGGTCGGTCGGGATATAGCGATAGGGGTTGATGCCGGCGGCGATCACCCGCCCGTCCCAGACATAGCGGTAGACGTCGCTCGACAGGTAGGGCGGCGCGGCCAGCACGAGGAGCCGCATCGCCGCGGCGAGCCCGAGGATCACGACGAGGCAGCGGCGCGATCCGCCGGCCGGGCGGACCAGCCACAGCGCGAACAGGTAGACCGCTCCCTGCGCCAGGGCGACCGCGACAAACAAGTCGATATCGTCGTGGCGCTGGCGCGCCAGCCCGAGAACCGTCAGTCCCAACAGGATGAGGGCGCTGCCGAGCAGAGCCAGAAAGCGGCAGCGGGTCACAATCGTGGAGCGAGCCGGCGCACGAACGCGGCCGTATGGGGTGCCGCATATCCGCTGTGGTCGGGATCGCGCAGTTCGCCCGCCAGCCGGCACAACGAGGCGATGTCGTCGACATCGTACCAGCCCGGCAAGGTCACGATTTCGAGGCCGAGATCGGCGGCGCGGGCGAGCGTCTGCCGAAACACCAGTTCGGTGCTCCAGGCAATGTCCTCGAACAGATGGCGGTGCGGTTGCTTCACGCCGATCAGGTAATAGCCGCCGTCGTCGGCCGGCCCGAGCACGACCCGGTCGCCGGGCGCCGCCAGCGCGCGCGCCGCCTCGACCAGCACCGCGGTCGGCAACGTCGGACTGTCGGCATTGACCAGGCACGCCGCGCCGTATCCGTCCGCAAGCAGGTCTTCGGCGGCATCATAGAGGCTGGCGCCGAGCCCGCTCCGGCGCGGCGGCAACAGCCGGATTTGGGGCGGCAATAGCGCGGTAAACGCCTCCGCGGAGCCCGCCGGCGAATAGGCGACGTAGCCGTCGATCGGCGCGGCCTCGGACGCGGCGAGAATGTTATTGGCGATGTCGCGGATGAACGAGCCGCTGAGCGCTACGGCCTCCGCAGCCGAGAGCGGCGGCACCAGGCGGGTCTTGACTTCGCCGAGGCGCGGCGCCTTTGCCATCACCGCGACGGCGCAGCGCTGGGCGCGATTGCCCCTCATCGGTCGCGATGCCAGGCCCGCACCACCGCCGTCAGCACAAGCAGCGACGCCTCCGCGCCGTCGTCCTCGCCCTTTTCGAAATCGCCGGCGTTGACCGCCATCTGATTGGTGACATGGGCAAAGCACAACACCGCCCTGCCGCGTGCCCGGGCAAAGGCGTAGAGCGCCGCCGCCTCCATCTCGACGGCGAGGATGCCGCGCTCGCGGCAATGGGCGATGGCCGCTGCGGTTTCGCGTAACGGCGCGTCGGTGGTCCAGCTTGCGCCCCGGTAGACCGGCAGGCCGACGTCGCGCAACGCCGTCACCGCGACAGCGACGAGCGCGGGATCGGCATCGGCGAAATCGGATGGCGGCAGGTAATGGTAGCTCGTGCCCTCGTCGCGCAACGCGCGGTCGATCACGACGAAATAGGGCGGGCTGCCCTGCGCGACAATCTGGCCGGCCGAGGTCATGCTCAACAGCAGACGGCAGCCCGAAGCAAAAAGCTCCTCGGCGAGCAGCACGGCAAACGAGGCGCCGACAGCGCAGCCGATGATGCCGAAGCGCAGACCGCCGTGGTCGAACTCGTAGAGATCGGTGTGGTAGCACGCCCAGCCGGGCGATGGCCTTGCTCGCCCGGCGCGGCGCAAGGCCCGCAAGATGTCGCCGTCGGGATC
>DATLTH010000343.1:0-18228 GCA_035533695.1 Allostellaceae bacterium
CTCTCCCTCGGGCATGGCCGCCCGAGGGATTGTGCACGGTGCCGTCGGCGCTGTCACGGAAAGGCCGGGCCATGCCGGAGATTGCACCGTCGCCCCGGCGATGACATAGAGAGCGGCGCGAACGCCTTGATGCTGCGGGGACGCGATGCGCCGCTTGTTGCCGGTTCTTCTGCTGCCGATCCTGGTCGCCGCCTGCGACGGCGGCGCCGCGCCGCCGCCCTCCGGGGAGACTTCCGGGCTGCATGTCGGCTTTCCGCCGCACGGCATTGTCGACACGATCGTCGTCGACGCGGTCGAGCCGCAGCCGCTGCACGCCGCCGAACTCGTCGCCCCGGACGGCAAGGTGACGGCGGCCAGCTACATCGATGTCACCGCCTCGCCGCGCTATGCGACCGGCCAGTGGAATGCCGCCAACCCGTGGCCGAACTCGCTCGCGGCAGAAAACGTCGCGCCGGGGTTGATCGCCGGGAATGCCCCCGCCGGCGCCGCCTTCCAGAGCCAGGAGCAGTTGCTGGCGACGGTGTCGACCGCCGACATTCCGCTGCCCGACCCGGTCGCCTACCGCCGCGACTGGCAGCATTACCGTATCCGCCTCGGCTTCGGCACGCCCCCCAGCGTCGAGACGCGCGAACTCCTCGCCCCCCAGCCCCCGCCGGGTTCATAAAGCGGCGAGCGCGTCCAGGGCTTGCGCGAGACGGTCGAGGTCCGCGGGCGTGGAGAGGCGGTGATCGCCGTCCTTGACCAGGGTCACCGCGACATCGCGGCTGTGCAGGCGTTCCGCGAGGCGCAGGCTGAGTTGCCACGGCACCGAGGTGTCGGCGAGGCCGTGCAGCAGCCGCACCGGCATATCGATGGGGATCGGCCCACCGAGCAGCAGGTGCTGCCGCCCGTCTTCGATCAGCGCGCGGGTGTAACGATAGCCCGCCGGATCGTACTCGGACGACAGGGTGATCCCGCGATGCTCAATGATCTCGACGCGCTGCGCGGGAGTGAGGCGCGGCCACAGCAGTTCCTCGGTGAAGTCGGGCGCGCCGGCAATGCCGACCAGCGCGGCAATCCGCTCCGGCCGCGCGAGGGCCGCGAGCAGCATGATCCAGCCGCCCATGCTCGATCCGACGACGATCTGCGGACCCTGCGTTAACGAATCGATCACGCAAATCGCATCCTCGCGCCAGCGCCCGATCGTGCCGGCGGCAACATCACCGCTCGATGCGCCGTGCCCGAAATAGTCGAAGCGCACATAGGCGCGTCCGCGCCGCCGGCAATAATCCTCTAGAAACAATGCCTTGGTTCCAGTCATGGCGGAGCGGAAGCCGCCAAGGAAGACGATCCCCGGAGAGCGGCCGGCGAGCCGGCGGTAGGCGATTGTCGCACCGCCCACGCGTGCTAGAATCTGCGGGCTCGCACCGTGTAACTCACCTGGGTAACTCATCTGGCGCGGGGGCGCTGTCGGAAGCGGGCATCGAGGTGTTGCAGCAAGCGAATGCGCAGCGACGATAGCATTCCCGGCCTGCCGAAAGAAGGCCGCCCGCCGGCGGTATTGCAGGTCATCCCGAGCCTCGTTTCGGGCGGGGTCGAGCGCGGCACGGTCGATCTGGCCGGCGCCCTCGTCGCTTCCGGCTGGACCGCCTATGTCGCCTCTGCCGGCGGTCCGATGGAGCATCAGCTGGCTCGCGTCGGCGCACACCACATAAAGCTGCCGCTCGCGTCGAAAAACCCGCTGGTGATGCGGCGCAACGCCGCCCAGCTGATCCGCATCATCCGCCGCCACAAGATCGACCTCGTGCACGCGCGCAGCCGCGCTCCGGCGTGGAGCGCATGGTCGGCCGCTCGTGCCACCCGCCGGCATTTCGTCACGACGTTCCACAACGCCTACGACACCGACCTGCCGTTGAAGCGCTGGTACAATTCGGTGATGGCGAAGGGCGAGCGGGTCATCGCGATCTCGCAATTCGTCGGCGAGCACGTCGCCAGCGTCTATGGCGTCGGCCGCGATCGGCTGCGCGTCATCCCGCGCGGCGTCGACCTCGGCACCTTCGACCCGCGCCGGGTCAACGGCGAGCGGGTCGCCGCACTGGCGGCGCGCTGGCGGGTGGCCGACGACACAAGGGTCGTCATGCTGCCGGGACGCCTCACGCGGTGGAAGGGTGGGCTCGATTTCATCGAGGCGATCGCCCGGCTCGAACGGCGCGATCTGTGCTGCCTATTGGTCGGCAGCGAGCATCATCCGGGGTTTCGCCGCGAGCTCGAAGGCGCGATCGAGCGGCTCGGGCTGATCGGCATGTTCCGCATCGTCGACCAATGCGACGACATGCCGACGGCGTACATGCTGTCGGATGTCGTGGTCTCCGCCTCGACCGACCCCGAAGGCTTTGGCCGGGTCATCGTCGAGGCGCAGGCGATGGGCCGCCCGGTCGTCGCGACCGATCATGGCGGGGCGCGCGAGACGATCCTCAACGGGGTGACCGGCTGGCTGGCAACGCCGGGCGATCCCGCCGCGTTGGCCGCCGCGATCGGCAAGGCGCTGTCGCTCGATACCGCTTCGCGCACGGTGTTCGCCCGCCAGGCGCGCGCCCATGTCGCGTCCGGCTTTACGCGCGAAGCAATGTGCGCGCACACGATCGACCTATACGAAGAAGTGCTGTTTCCCGAACCCGCCGTCGCCATAGCGGATGAGCGCCAGGCGCTGGCGGCCTTGGCTTGAACTGCTAGGAAAAAACGCCCTTCGCCCGGTCGGGGCAGCAACGTTATATTAGCCTGAATGCCCTGGTCGGAGCGTCAGAATGTCCAGCAAGACGATCTCTGTCACCGTTCCCGAAGAGATGCTTCCCGAGATTGACCAGACGGCACATCGCGAACACCGAAGCCGCGCCGCACTCGTGCGAGAGGCTTTGCGACGGTACCTTGCTTCGGCGCCCGGCCGTGAGATCGCCCTGGAGAACGCCGAACCGGACGAGATGGACGCCATTAGAAAGGGCCGCGCACAATTTCACCGCGGCGACTTCGTCCGGCTTGACGACCTCCAGCGTGAACTGGGACTTCCTACTCGCTAGGGCCGCGGAGCGATCATTTCGTGCAATGCCTGCGCGGGATCGACAGCGGGTCAACAGCGTGCTCAACCGAATGAGAGATGACCCCTTCGCGGGCGACGTCAGCGCACTAAAAGGCCAATACCAGGGACTGTTTCGATGTCGCACGGGCGCGTGGCGCATCATTTTTGAGATCGATGCAGCACGGCACCTTTTGTTGGTTCACGATATCCTTCGCCGATCGTCGACTACTTATTGAAGTCTTACTGAAACTGCGGCTTCACCTCTTCGCATAGCAGCTTCAGCGCGTTGAGCACCCGGGGCTGCGGGATCCTTCCGCCGCAGTTCAATTCCGCGAGGATGCCGTCGAGGCCGATTTCCTCCTCGACCTCGCGCAATCGCGCGGCAAACCCGTGCGGCTCGTCGATCAGCACCTGCGTCGCCAAAGCCTCGTCGTAGGTGAGCGCTTCCAGCCGCTCGACCCGGCGCAGGCGCTGCAGCGCAACCTCGCCGCCGGCGCGGCGCGCCGAGTCGCGTCCCAATTCGGCCTGATAGGCGAAAAAGCTCATCAGGCTTTCCCTGGCTTCGGCGCGCGCCCGTTCGCGGGTTTCGGCGAGGTAGGCGGGGACCCGCAGGAACACCTGGCCATGCCCGGGATGCCCGGCCGCCTGATAGGCGTCGCGATAGGCCTTGATGTGCTCGGCGAGCTGCGAAAACGGCCCCTGCCGCACCGCGACAAAGATCGGCATGCCGAGATGGCCGATCTGCGGAAAGGTCTCCGGTGTCGCCGCCGCCATGCGCATTTCGGGATAGGGCTTCTGCCACGGCTTCGGCGTCGCCGCGACGTTGTCGAAGCTGAAATATTTGCCCTGATAGGAAAATTTGGGCTCGGTCCACGCAAGTTTCAGGATCTCCAGGGTTTCGGCAAAGCGTTCGCGGCTTTCGCCATAGGAGATGCCGTAATCCTCGTAGGTGCGCACGACGCCGCTGCGGCCGATGCCGTAGATCAGCCGGCCGCGGCTGATCTGGTCGATCGTCGCCGCCTCCTCGGCGAGGCGCAACGGGTGCGACAGTGGCAGCACCTGGACGGCGATGCCGATCCTGATCGTGCTGGTGCGCGCCGCGATGGCGCTCGCCACCATCATCGGCGCCGACATCACCGAGCGCTCGGGCGCGCCGTGCAGTTCAGCCAGCCACACCGCATCGAGGCCGACCCGCTCGGCCAATTCGACCTCGGCCAGGGCCTGGTCGAAGGCGGCGCTCTCGATGCCGCCGCCGCCAACCGGCGGAAATTCCATGAAGCTGCCGAATTCCATGCCGCCACTCCCTCGCACCTGCGCCATCATCGTGGCGACGCCGGGGCGGCGCAAGCCGTGCAGTTCTGCTCTGCGCCCGGCGAAGACCAAGCAGCTTCTGTACCGATGCCCGCCTCGCGCGCTAGACTTTCGCCCCAGATCGGCACAGGAGAACAACGATGGCCGCGATGACGGTGCGCAGCCCGCAGGAAGCTGAGGGCGAATACCGCGAGATGCTGGTGCGGCTGATGACCCGCCAGTTCTATGCCGAGACCGCGACGGCCGAAGTCTTCGGCCGCTCGATCGCCTGCGCGCCGACCTTGCGCGAAAAATTCCTCGCGGCCGAGTTCGCCCGCGAGGAAGCCGATCACAGCGAGCGGCTGTGCAAACTGTTCCGCGAGCTCGGCATCGACCCCGAGGAGGTGCATCGGGCGCGCCCGTCGGCCGCGCAATTCTGGTCGCTCGATCTCGACAACTGGCTGCAGATCGCGGTGTTCAACTTCACCGTCGACCGCGCCGGCAGCCACCAGATCATGGAATACCGCGATTCGAGCTACCTGCCGTGGGCGATGGAAATGGGCGCGGTGCTCGCCGACGAGGAAGGGCATTACGACAACGGCATCGAGAATTTGCGCGAGTTCGCCCGCGACAAGGCGGTGTTCGCCGAATTCCAGCGGGTTTATGCCGACATGCTGCCGGTGACGCTGAAGCGCGCCTTCGGCCGGCCCTCCGGCATCGACAACGATTATTGCGTCGCGGTCGGCCTGAAGCGGCACACGACCGAAGAGATCGTCAACAACTACCTGGCCGAGATGCTCGGCTACATGCGCGAATGCGGCCTCAAATTCCCGCCCCTCGCCGCCTTCGACAAAATCGGCGCCGAACTGTTGCCAAGCACCCGCGCGATCCTCCTGTCGAACCAGTGAGCGGCCGAACCGGCCCGTTCGACCCGGATAAGCGGTGCCGCCGAGGCGACATTTGGTAAACTGTCACCGTAAGCCCGCAAGACTGCGATTCCGGAGTTCCGACGTGGCGGCGTAGCGCCCGCTACCGTGCTACATTTCGGGTATCGGTAATTTGGGCAGTGACCTGCCGAAAGTCAGCCGTTAAGAGGTCGCCCAGGAAATTGGGAAGGCAGGCGTGAACGATACGATCAACGGCGTGCTGCTCGCTATCGCCGTGCTAATTGGCGTGCTGTTTCTTATCTTCTTGCTCTCGCGGAGTGTCCGAGAAGACAACGCCAAAATCGAAGCCTTGCGAGCAGCGCGTCCATCCGCGCCTGTCCCGCCGGCTGCTACACCCGCCAGCCGACCGGTTCCACAAATCGGTAGCGCCAATCCTGCGTTGGCCTGGAATGTCGTGGTGATTGTTGTCGGGGTCTTGATCGCCATCATTGGCCTAATCAATGGGCTTGCCGCCGACCCGCTGGACAGCGCCCTCCGCCAAACGGTCTCGGCCCTGTGGGTAATTCAGGGACTTCTCGGCTTGCTAATTGCGGCCGTCGGCATTCTCGGCGCTGGTATGGTCCACGCGGCCGACCGGTTCACTCGGAAAACCTGACGCCTATCTGGTGGCAGGGTTGTTGCGGTTGTTGCTGACCCCAAGCGCAAGCGGACGTAAAATTGCGATCAGCGGACAAGACCGCCCAAAATCGCTACCCAAATGAAAGACATCAGAAATGACGCGATCATGGACCCCACCCCATGGCCGACTTGTCCCTTCGCGACAAGGATGACCCCGCAAACAAAGCCGATAAGCGGCAATACGAATGCACTTATCCAGGCGGCAACCACGAGGTTTTCATCGGAGTTACTTCGTGGCGGCGTCGCCCGCGTCGCCCCTGGGTGAGCGGTCGGGGGTGCGTGAGGTAACGGCCGGTGGAGAATCTGGAGATCACTGACTGCCACGCGCCTCTGAATGTGATCTCGATCAAATTCAACGAACACCCAATCCCGATCCGGCCTGCTGCCCACCACGACGCCCCCGCCCCTGGTCGGCGAAGACACGCGATCACCGTATTGCGGCGGCCCGAGTTCAGGGGGTTCAGGCTCGGCGGCGGGGGTGACGCTCTCCTCGGTCGGTTCGATCGGCAGGTCGCGTTGACAAAACCGGCAGATTTTTGCCTTGCTTCGGATGATCTCGGCGCAGAAGGGACACTCTCGCATTCCCTCTGCAATCTCTTCAACTGGCATATCCCATCCCTAACAAATCGGGAGGCGGACGGGAAACATGACCGTTTACCACGCCAAGGGTCACGGGTCACGGTGACAGTTTACTCTATTGCCGGCACAAGGCCATTTCGCGGCATCCCCAAGCCTCAGGGGGCGATGAAGCGGTCGATCTTGCGGGTGCGGAAATGCCAGGCGCCGTCCTGTTTCACCATCCGGTCGGCATAGGCGCCGCCGGAGCCGATCTTCGGGCCTTCGGGGCTGTTCTGCACGACCATCCAGTTCGAGCGCACCTCGGCTTCGTCGCCCGCCAGGGTGATCGCGATGTTGGTGACGAGGTGGATCGCGCGCGGCCGGTTCGGGCCGGCGCGCGTGCGCAGGTCGCGGGCCAGGGCGGCGATCGCGGCCTGGCCGGTCGCCGCGCCGAAGGCGGTGTCCCAGGTGCCGTCCGCGGTGAACAGCGCCGCCATCTCGTCGTAGCGGCCGCCGTCGAGGCGGAAGCAGTATTCGGCCAGCACCTCGCGGATGGCGTCTTTTTCCTCGATCGCGCTCGGCATCGGCTTTCCTCCAAGGGTTGCGGTGTCGCAGTCAAACCGATCATCCTCAATTCGCCTTCCCGGCGAAAGCCGGGACGCATTTTTCCGCGCGCGCGGACGCTGAAGGATGGGTCCCGGCTTTCGCCGGGAAGGCGGTTAAGCTTAGAGTGGGCGGGAAATAGGAGGAGCCCTCAGATGGCCGCATCCGCCGCCAGCCGCGTCGCGCTTTATGCCAGCGTCGGGCCGGAAATGACCCATTACGAAGTCGATGTCGAGGGTGCGGCATTGACCCGGCGTGGCACGATCGCGCTGCCGGCCAACGTGCATTACTGCTGGCCGCATGCCTCGCGGCCCCTCCTCTACGTCGCGTCGAGCGACAGCGATTCCGGCGTCGGCGGAAGGGTCGGCCATAACCACCACGTCACCGCATTGGCGATCGACCCGGCATCGGGCGCGCTGAGCCGGCACGGCGAGCCGATCGAATTGCCGACCCGCCCCATCCACATGACGACCGACATTCCCTCGGAATACATCCTCGTCGCCTTCAGCAATCCGAGCGGGCTCAACGTCTACCGGGTCAACCCGGACGGGACGCCGGGCGCGGAGGTGATGCAGCCGGAGGACGTCCACCCCGGCATCTATGCCCACCAGGTTCGCGTGCGGCCCGACAACCGCACGGTCATCCTGGTCGCGCGCGGCCATGACGCCACTGCGACCAGCGACGAGGAGCCGGGCGCGCTATTGGTGTTCGACTACCGCAACGGGCTCTTGAGCGACGAAGCGTCGATCGCGCCGGGCGGCGGCTACGGCTTCGGCCCGCGGCATCTCGATTTCCACCCGACGGAGCCCTGGGTCTATGTGTCGCTGGAGCGGCAGAACCGGCTCGACATGTTCGTCTTTCACGACATGACGCTGCTGGCGACGCCGATCTACCAGCAGGCAACCCTCGCCGCGCCCGACAACATCCGCGGCCGGCAGGCGGTGGGCACGGTGAAGGTCCATCCGAACGGCCGCTTTGTCTATGTCGCCAACCGCGCCTCGTCGAGCCGCGATGGCATCTTCGTCGGCGGCGAAAACACCCTCGCCGTCTTCGCCATCGACCCGGAGAGCGGCGAGCCGACCCCGATCCAGCATGTCGACACGCGCGGCATCCACTGCCGCAATTTCCATATCGACCCGAGCGGGCGCCTCTTGGTGGCTTCGCACATCATGGGCCTGCAGACGGCCGACCGCGGCTTTGTCCCGGCCTGTCTGTCGCTGTTCCGCATCGGCGACGACGGCAGGCTCGATTTCGTGCGCAAATACGACGTCGAGGTCGGCGGCAGGCAGATGTTCTGGATGGGCATGGTGGCGCTGTAACGCAGCAGCCTAGCGAGGGAGAGCAGACCCGTGGATAGCCCCACCGACAACGATGTCTACGAGACCGCGAAGCGCGTCTTGCCGGGCGGCACATTCGGCAATTTCCCCGGCGAAGTCATCATCCGCGAGGGCAAAGGCGGCCGGGTGTGGGACGAAGAGGGCAAGGAATACGTCGATTATCTGCTCGGCTCCGGGCCGATGCTGGTCGGGCACGCCCATCCCGAGGTGACCCAAGCGGCGCAGGCGCAGATCGCCCGCGGCACGACGTTCTTCGCCAACAACCGGCTCGGCATCGAACTCGCCGAAGCCATCGTCGAGGCGGTGCCGTGCGCCGAGCAGGTGCGCTTTGTTTCCTCCGGCAGCGAAGCCGACCTCTATGCGATGCGCGCCGCCCGCGCCTTCACCAGGCGCGACAAGATCCTCAAGTTCGAGGGCGGCTATCACGGCATGAGCGACTATTCGCTGATGTCGCTCGCCCCGAAACGCTCGGGCAATTTCCCGATGCCGGTGCCGGATTCGGCCGGCATCCCGAAAAGCGTGCGCGACGAGATGATCATCGCCCCGTTCAACGACGCCGACGCGGTGGCCGACCTCGTGCGCGAGCACAAGGACGAATTGGCCGGGGTCATCGTCGAGCCGTTCCAGCGCATCATCCCGCCCGCCCCCGGCTTTCTTGCGGCGTTGCGCAGGATCACCGCCGACAACGGCGTGCCGCTCATTTTCGACGAGGTGGTCACCGGGTTCCGCCTGGCTTACGGCGGGGCCCAGGAATATTACGGCGTCGTCCCCGATTTGTGCACCTTGGGCAAGGTGATCGGCGGCGGCTTCCCATTGGCGGCGATCGCCGGGCGTGCCGAGATCATGGCGCATTTCGACAAGTCGAAGGTCGGCGACGAGAATTACCTGGTGCAGATCGGCACCTTGTCGGGCAACCCGGTGGCCGCCGCGGCCGGCCTCGCGACGATGGCGATCCTCAAGCGCCCCGGCGCCTACGAGCGCATTCACGCCACCGGCAAGGAGCTGATGGCATCGCTCGGCGGCCTCTTCCGGGACGCCGGGATCGCGGCGCAGATTTCCGGCGAGCCGCCGCTGTTCGATGTCGTCTTCACCGACCGACCGGTGCGCGACTATCGCGGCACCCTTGCCGGCGACGCCAGGCTGATGAGCCGCTTCAACGCGCTGTTGCGCAAGCGCGGCATCCTCAAGGGCGAATCGAAATACTACGTCTCGCTCGCCCACACCGACGACGACATCGCCTTCACGATCGCTGCCTGGCAATCGGCGATCGCGGAATTGAAACGGTAGCGGCTCAGGTTTTCCCGGCCAGCTCGGCCTGTGCCGCGGCGAGCCGGGCGATCGGCACCCGGTAGGGCGAGCACGACACGTAATCGAGCCCGATCGCGCGGCAGAAATGGATGGAGGCCGGATCGCCGCCGTGCTCGCCGCAGATGCCGAGCTTGAGGTTGGAGCGAACGGCGCGGCCGCGCTCGGCGGCGATCCGGACCATCTCGCCGACCCCGGCGATATCGAGCGTCACGAATGGGTCGTGCTCGAAAATCCCGAGTTTCTGATAGGTGCCGATAAAGCTCGCCGCATCGTCGCGCGAGATGCCGTAGACGGTCTGCGTCAAATCGTTGGTGCCAAAACTGAAAAACTCGGCGCTTGCGGCGATCTCGCCGGCGAGCAGGGCGGCGCGCGGCAGTTCGATCATCGTGCCGACCATGTAGGGCACCCTGACCCCTTCCCGCTGCATGACCTCGCCGGCGACCCGGTCGACGATCGCCTTCAGAATGTCCAGTTCGCGCCGGGTCACGATCAACGGCACCATGATCTCGGGCTCGACCTGCTCGCCGGTCTCCCGGGTCACCGCGACCGCCGCCTCGAAGATCGCCACCGCCTGGGTTTCGTAAATTTCGGGATAGGTGATGCCGAGCCGGCAGCCGCGATGGCCGAGCATCGGGTTTGATTCGTAGAGCGCGTGGGTGCGCTGGCGCACCTCGGCGACCGGCCTGCCGGTCAGCCGCGCCAATTCGTCGAACTCGGCGTCCGTCCGGGGCAGAAACTCGTGCAATGGCGGGTCCAAGAGGCGGATCGTCACCGGCAGCCCGCGCATGATGCGGAAGATTTCGGTGAAGTCGGCGCGCTGCATCGGCAGCAATTTGGCCAGGGCGGCGCGGCGCCCGCGCTCGTCCTCGGCCATGATCATCTCGCGCATCGCCCCGATGCGGTCCGCTTCGAAAAACATGTGCTCGGTGCGCGACAGCCCGATCCCCTCGGCGCCAAAGCTGCGCGCCGCGCGGGCGTCGAGCGGGGTTTCGGCATTGGCGCGCACCTTCAGTTTGCGCACGCCGTCCGCCCAGCCCATCAGCGTGGCGAAATCGCTCGACAATTTCGGCTGGATCGTCGCCACCTCGCCGAGCATAACTTCGCCGGTCGAACCGTTGAGGGTGATCTTGTCGCCGGCATGCACGACATGGTTGCGCGCCGTGATCGTGCCCTTGGCGTAATCGATGTGCAATTCGCCCGCCCCGGCGACGCAGGGCCGCCCCATGCCGCGGGCGACGACGGCGGCGTGGCTGGTCATGCCGCCGCGCGTCGTCAGGATGCCCTTGGCGGCATGCATGCCGTGGATGTCTTCGGGGCTGGTTTCGATCCGCGCCAGGATCACCGCTTCGCCGTGGCTTGCCGCGGCTTCGGCCTCGTTCGAGGAAAACACGACCTTGCCCGAGGCGGCGCCGGGCGACGCCGGCAGGCCGCGGGCGAGCACCGTCGCCTTCGCCGAGGGGTCGAGCATCGGGTGCAACAGCTGATCGAGCGAATCCGGCTCGATGCGGCCGATCGCCTCGGCGCGGCTGATCCGTCCGTCCTCGACCAGCGCGACCGCGATCTTCAACGCCGCCGGCGCGGTGCGTTTGCCGCTGCGGGTCTGCAGCATCCACAACTTGCCGCGCTCGACGGTGAACTCGATGTCCTGCATGTCGCGGTAGTGGTCTTCGAGGATGCCGCGCACCTTGCAGAGCTCGGCGAAGACCTGCGGCATCGCCTCTTCCATCGCCGGCAGATTTGATTTGTTCGCCGTCTTGCCGGCGAGCGTCAGATGCTGCGGGGTGCGGATGCCGGCGACGACATCCTCGCCCTGCGCGTTGACCAGGAACTCGCCGTAGAACTCGTTGACGCCGGTCGACGGGTTGCGGGTGAAGGCAACGCCGGTCGCGCAATCCTCGCCCCGGTTGCCGAACACCATCGCCTGGACGTTGACCGCGGTGCCCCAATCAGAGGGGATGTTGTGCAACCGGCGGTAGGTCATGGCGCGCGCGTTCATCCACGAGCCGAACACCGCGGCGATCGCGCCCCACAATTGCTGCTCGACATCCTGCGGAAAGGGCTTCCCGGTCTCGGTCGTCACCACATCCTTGAACCCGGCGGCGATCGTTTGCCAGTCTTCGGCATCGAGGTCGGTGTCGAGCACGGCGCCCGTTTCGTTCTTGTGGTCCTCGATCAGCTGCTCGAAATGGTGGTGCTCGATGCCGAGCACGACCTGGCCGTACATCTGCAGAAAGCGGCGATAGCTGTCATAGGCAAAGCGCGCGTCGCCGCTCTGTTGGGCGAGGCCGAGGACGGTCTCGTCGTTGAGCCCGAGGTTGAGGACGGTGTCCATCATCCCCGGCATCGAGGCGCGCGCGCCCGAGCGCACCGACACGAGCAGCGGCTGCGCCGGATCGCCGAAGCGGGCGCCGATCGCCTCCTCGATCGCGGCGAGCGCGGCGGCGACCTCGCCCTTCAGTTCGGGCGGATAGGTCTGGGCGTTGGCATAAAAATGGGTGCAGACCTCGGTGGTGATCGTAAAGCCGGGCGGCACCGGCAGCCCGAGACTGCTCATCTCGGCAAGCCCCGCGCCCTTACCGCCCAACAGCTCGCGCATGTCGCCCTTGCCCTCGGCGGTCCCGGCGCCAAAGCGGTAGACCCATTGCGTCCCAGTAGTCGTCACGGGTTCGTCACCCCTCGATCTGGGAAAAATCGGCGACCTGGTTCATCACCGCGCGAATCCGCGACAGGAGGCGCAACCGGTTCTCGCGCAACGCCCGGTCATCGGTGTTAACGGTCACCTTGTCGAAAAATTCATCGACCGGCCGCCGCAGGGTCGCTAAGCGGCCCATGACGCGATCAAAGTGCTCACCGGCCAAAAACCCATCGAGGGTGACGCTCATCCCGTTCAATCGCTGCCAAAGTGCCGATTCTTCCATCAGCGGAAGTGCGGTGGCATCCACCGGGCCATCGTAACGGCAGCCGTCGCGCCGCTCCTCGATAGCGACGATATTCGCGGCGCGGCGATACGCGACGAGCAGGTTGGCACCGTCCTCGGTGTCGAGGAATTCGGACAGCGCCTCGACGCGCGCCAACAGCCGCACAAGGTCGTCCTCGGCCCCGGTCTCGGTCGGGAATTGTACCGCTCTTATCAAATCATGGCGCACGCCCTGTTCGCGCAAATGGACGTTCAAGCGGTCTAGTATGAACAAGAGTGCGTTCCCGACTTGCCGGTCTTGATCGCCCAGCACCTCCGCGACCAGCCCAAGAGGTGAAAATAGCCGCAAGCGCAACCGATTTTGCAGAATGAGGCGGATGGCGCCGAGCGCTGCCCGACGCAGCGCGAACGGATCCCGCGAGCCGGTGGGCCATTCGTCGACGAAATAGAAAGCCTCGATCGCGTCGAGTTTGTCGGCGAGTGCGACGATGATGCTGACCGGTGCGGTCGGGCAAGTGTCGTTGGGGCCGAGTGGCTTGTAATGCTCAGCAATCGCCTCAGCGACGCGGGGGTCTTCGCCGTCATTGAGGGCGTAGTAGCGGCCCATGATCCCCTGCAATTCCGGGAACTCGCCGACCATCCCGGTCGATAGGTCGGCTTTGGCAAGCTGCGCCGCGCGCTGCGCCAATCGAGTCATCTTCGCATCGTCATTCCCGCGCAAGCGGGAATCCAGGGCCACGGATTCCGCTCGGTGTTCCTGGACCCCCGCTTTCGCGGGGGTGACGTGGTAGAGCTGTTCTGCGAGAAACCCCGCGAGCCGTTCCATCCGCTCGGTCTTGTTGTACATCGTACCGAGTTTGTCGTAGTAGACGCGGTCTTTCAGCGCCTCCACCCGGTCCTCAAGCCGCACCTTGCGGTCCTGGTCCCAGAAGAAGCGGGCGTCGGCGAGGCGGGCGCGCAGGACGCGCTCGTTGCCGGCGACGATCGTGCGGCCGTCGTCCGGCGTCAGGTTGTTGGCGACAAACAGAAAGCGCGGCGCCAATGGCCCCTGGGGCGCGCCATCCGCGTTCAGGCACGAGAAATATTTCTGGTGGGTGCGCATCGCGGTCGCCAGCACCTCGGGCGGCAGGCCCTCGGGCAATGGCCGCACGAATTCGTCGTCGATCCGTCCCATCAGCACGACCGGATATTCGACAAGGCCCGTCACCTCGTCGAGCAAGCCGGGATCGGGCTTGACCCGCAGCATGGCCGCCTTCGCAATACGCTCGAGATCGGCCGCGATCAGTTGGCGCCTTCTGTCCTGGTCGAGGATGACATGGGCGGCTTCGAGCTTTTCCAGATAATCGGCGGCACTGGCGACCGGGATTTCGCCCTCCGACAGAAAGCGGTGGCCGCGCGTCACCCGGCCGACCGGCACCGCGTCCAAGGCAAGCGCCAGCACTTCCCCATCGAACAGGCAGATGACCGAATTCAGCGGCCGCACCCAGCGCAATTCGCTCGCCGGAAACCGCATCGATTTGGGCCACGGCAATTCGCCGATCGCCGCGCGCAGCAATTCCGGCAGGACCTCGGCGGCATCGCGGCCGGGGTGGTCGATCTCCGCGAAATAGAATTCGCCGCGGCCGGTGTCGCGGCGCTCGCACTGGTCGATCGAGGCGAGGCCGGCGGCGCGCAGGAACCCCTCGATTGCCTGCGCCGGTGCACCGACCCGGGGCCCGCGCCGCTCCTCATGCCGGTCGGGCTGGCGCAGGGGGATGCCGTCGGCGATGACGGTCAGGCGCCGCGGCGTGACATAGCCGCGGATGCTTTGCGCCGGGATTTCGGCATCGGCGAGCTTACCCTGCACCAGCGCGGTCAAATCGTCGATCGCGCGGCGCTGCATCCGCGCCGGGATTTCTTCCGATAAGAGTTCGAGCAGGAGTTCGCCCATGTCAGCCGCCGGCGCCGGCGAGCCACGCTTCGCAGCAGGCCCGCGCCAGGGCGCGCACCCGGCCGATATAGGCGGCGCGCTCGGTCACGCTAATGACGCCGCGCGCGTCCAGGAGGTTGAACAGGTGGCTCGCCTTCAGGCACTGGTCGTAGGCCGGCAGCGCGAGAGCGCGGCCGATCAATGCCGCGCATTCCAATTCGGCGTCGCGGAAGTGCTCGAACAGCTTTTCGGTGTTCGCCACCTCGAAATTGTAGGCCGAAAACTCGCGCTCGCTTCGCTTGAAGACCTGGCCGTAAGTGATGTTGCCGATGCCGGGGGCGCCGTTGAAGTCGAGGTCGTAGACGCTTTCAACACCCTGCACGTACATCGCCAGGCGTTCGAGCCCATAGGTCAATTCGGTCGAGACCGGGTCGCACTCGAAGCCGCCAACCTGCTGGAAATAGGTGAACTGGCTGACTTCCATCCCGTCGAGCCAGATTTCCCAGCCGAGCCCCCAGGCGCCCAAGGTCGGGCTTTCCCAATCGTCTTCGACAAAGCGGATGTCGTGCTTTGCGGCGTCGATGCCGATGGCGGCGAGGCTCCTCAGGTAAAGCTCCTGGCTGTCGGACGGGGCCGGCTTCAGGATCACCTGGAGCTGGTAATAATGCTGCAGCCGGTTCGGGTTCTCGCCGTAGCGCCCGTCGGTCGGGCGGCGCGACGGCTGGACATAGGCGGCGCGCCACGGCTCGGGCCCGAGCGCGCGCAACGCCGTCGCCGGGTGAAACGTGCCGGCGCCGACCTCGACATCGTAGGGCTGCAGGATGACGCAGCCCTCCTCTGCCCAGAAGCGCTGCAATCTGAGGATCAGCGCCTGGAAGCTCGACCCGGACAGGACGGAGCGCGTCTCGCCGACCATATTGCGGGGCTCGGCTCTCGGGCTCAGCGCGGCTGCGGACAGCCGGGCTTGCCGCAGCCGGCGCCCCTGGCGACATAGGTGCCGCAGGTCGGGCAGGCGGTCAAATCCTCGACCGCGGTTTGCGGCTGCTGCGGGGCGGCCTGAGGGCGGCGCACGGCCTTCGGCGGCGGGCGGTTGAACCACCGCGTCGCGTACCACCCGACATACGCCAGCAGAATGATCAGGAGGAGCTTGGGCAAGCCGACCATCGGTCAGGTTTATGGGACGCGCGCGAGACGGTCAAGCGGCCCTAAAGGCCGAACCGCGACCACAGCGCGCGTGCTTCCAGCCAATAGAGGAAATCGGCAACGGGCGCCGCCAGCGAACCCGGCATTTCGTGCTCGACGCCAGGCCGCGGCCGCGGCAGCCACCAGCGTCGCCGTCGCGCCGATGCGATCGGCACCAGCTTGACCCGGTCGCCGAACCGCGCCCGCATCACCGAGCGCAGATCGCCGATGCCGTCGATCAGGCCGCGGCTCAGAGCCATGCGCCCGGTCAGCACCTCGCCGCTGAACAAGCTCTCGTCGGCCGCATCGATCTTGCCGGCACGGCGCTGGCGCACATGCGCCTTGAAGCTGTCGTGGATATCCTGCTGCAACGCCGTGAGCCGCGTGACATCCTGCGGATCCTCGGGGAGAAACGGGTCGAGCATCGCCTTGTTTTCGCCGGCGGTGTGCAGGCGCCGCTCGATGCCGAGGCGGTCGATCAACCGGTTGACGCCAAAGCTCGCGGTGACGACCCCGATCGAGCCGATCAGCGAGGCGTCCTCGGCATAAATTTCGTCGCCGGCCAACGCCAGCCAATAGCCGCCGGAGGCCGCGACATCCTCGGCAAAGGCGAAGACCGGCACGCCCTTCTCGGCGGCGAGCTGGCGGATGCGGCGATAGAGCAATGCCGATTGCACCGGCGAGCCGCCGGGCGAGTTGATCGCCAATGCGACGGCGCTGAGCCCCCTGGCGGCGAACGCCTTGTCGAGCGCGACCGCCTGGTTCGCCAGCGACAGGGCGGCGCGCCACTGCCGCGGCCCGATCACGCCATCAAGGCGCACGACGGTGACGACGGGCGGCGGGTTGCGCAGCCGCGCTATTGGCAACACCTTCAGAACATCGCGCAGGCCCATGCCCTAACAAGTGGGGATTGCGGCGCGATCCGACCAGTCGGCGCGGTCTTCGACAGGCTACAGGTGCCTAATACGCGCGGTACAGCACCGGTTCGTATTGATCGAACGAAGCGATGCACTCGGGCCGCAACCCCGGCCAGGTGATGATGTGGCACTCCTTCCACATGCGGAACCTACGAAAACGCGGGCTGACCTGCAGCAGATGATCGTAGCGCGCGCTGAGATAGTTATTGACCTGGGGATCCGCGCGATGCCCGTAGCCGCGCACGCTGTAGCTCATTTGCGCGTTGGCATTATGGACGACAAAGCCGGCAACCAGCAGGGCGAAGACGATAGCCGCGAATTTACGCATTTGCGCTCTCCATTGCTTGGATGGGGGGATCCGGAAAGCGGCATGCGGCGAATGGCCAAAATCTAGGTTCTCCAATCTCCTGCAGATTTGATGACGTGGACATTCGTGCCGCGTGGCGCACACACGCGGAACGCGATCAGGCCTCGCAGGTTCCGCGACAGCGACGACAGATCGGAGAAAAAACGCCTACAGCGCCAACGCCGCGCCGCCGCGCAAGATCGCCTCCGCCGCCTCGCTGAAGCGGCCGTCCGCCTCGTGCAATACGAGCCCCGGCAGCAGCCGCGCCGGCGCCGCGACCTGCTTTCTCGCCCGCACCAGGATGCGGCTCGCCGGCTGTCCCGCGGCCGGCCACAGCGGGAAGATTGTGACCTCGCCCGCGCGGCCGGCGAGCTGGCCAAGCAATGCGTCGATCCGGTCGGCGCGATGGATGAAGGTCACCGACCCCTTGCCGCGCAGCATTGCGAGGGCGCAGCGCACCCAGGCGGCGAGGTCGGCCTCGCCCTCAACCGTCGCCGCCACCTTCGCCGGGTTGGATGCCGGCGTGCCGCGCCCCTGCTCGATGAACGGCGGGTTCGCCATGACATGGTCGAAACTGCCGGGGCTGAGGCGCGGCGGCGGCCGCAGCAGATCGCCGACCATCGCCGACACCCGCGGGCTCATGCCGTTGAGGTCGGCGTTGTCGCCGGTCAGGCGGACCAGCTCGCGCTGCATGTCGAGACCGACGATGCGGCACTCCGGGACCCGCGCCGCAAGGCACAAGGCCGCCGCGCCGGCGCCGCAGCCGAGGTCGAGCACCATCTGCCGCGGTTCCGCCGGAACAGCGGCGGCAAGAAAGATCGGATCGATCGCCACCCGCGCGCCGTCGGCGGGCTGACGGAACCGGACCCGCCCGCCGAGCAGGGCGTCCTCCGTCATGGCATTGGCCGGCATGGCATTGTCTGGCATGGCATTGGCTGGCTCGGCAGGTTCGGACACGATCAGTCGAGTTCCTCCTCTGCCTCGGCGATGACCGAGCGGGCACGCGGGTGATCGCGTTCGGCAACCATCAGACGGCGCTGGATCGCGCCGATGCTGCCTTCGACAAGGCTCGTGTGGTGGTCGAGGACGAGGCTGTCGATGCCGGCATCGCGCAGCTGGGCCTGCGCCCAGGACAGCCGCACGACATCGTTGCTGCGCAAGAGCTCCTTCATCGTCCGGCCGTCCGCCTCCCCCAATCCCCCAGGGTAATCGCTTGAATCGAATGCTGTGAGGGGTTCCCATCG
>DATLTH010000344.1:0-3877 GCA_035533695.1 Allostellaceae bacterium
GCCGCCGAGCGGCGGGGCGCGGCCAAGCAGATGCGGGATCTGCGCATCGTCGCCGCTTCGCCCGCCGCCGCCGCGGCCACCCTTTCCGGCGGCAACCAGCAGAAGATCGTGATCGGCAAATGGCTGAACCACGGCGCCGACCTGTTCATTTTCGACGAGCCGACGGCGGGCGTCGATGTCGGCACGAAACTCGACATCTACAAGCTGTTCGCGGCGCTGCTGCGGCGCGGCGCCGGGATCATCCTGATCTCGTCCTATCTGCCGGAGGTGTACGACCTGAGCGACCGGCTGCATGTGTTCCGCCGCGGCCGCCTCGTCGCCAGCCATGACGCCGGCACCGCGGATGCCGAAACCATCCTGACCGAGGCGATCGGTGTCTGACGGCGCCACCCCGGCGGTAGCCGCTTCCGGCGCGGCCGGCGCGCGCCGCATGCGGTTCGGCTTCCTGCTGAACCTGACCCTGCTCGGCCTGCTGCTGCTGATGTGGCTGCTGCTGACGCTCAGCACCGAAAGCTTTGCCACGTTCGGCAATTTCAGCAATCTGATGCGCCAGGCTTCGCTGTTCGCGATTCTCGCGGTCGGCCAGACATTCGTCATCATCACCGCCGGCATCGATCTGTCGGTGGGTGCGATGGTCGGCCTCGCCACCACCATCGTGGCGGTGCTGCTGACCTCCGGCTGGTCGATCCCCGCCGCGGTGATCGCGACCATCGCGGTCGGCGTGGCGGTCGGCTGGCTGCACGGCTTCGGCATCGTGCAGTTGCGGCTGCCGCCGTTCATCATGACCTTGGCTTCCATGACCGCGCTGCGCGGCATCGGCCTTCTGATCACCGGCGGGCAGACCATCGGCGGCATGCCGCTCGCCTTCGGCCGTTTTTCGCGCGAGAGCGTGCTGGGCATTCCGGACCTCTTCCTCGCCGTCATTGCGGTGGCGATCCCGAGCTACGTGCTGCTGCATCACAGCCGCTGGGGCCGCTATCTGTACGCGGTCGGCAGCAACCGCGAGGCGGCGCGGCTTTCGGGCGTAAAGGTGAACCGCACGATCTATCTCGCCTACATCCTCTCGGCCGGGCTGGCCGCGCTGGTGGGCGTGCTGACCGCCTCGCGCATTGGCATCGGGGTTGCGACCACCGGCGAGGGGTGGGAGTTGCAGGCGATCGCCTCCTCGGTGATCGGCGGCGCCAGCCTGTTCGGCGCCGTCGGCAGCGTCGCCGGGCCGCTCTTGGGCGCGATCCTGCTCACCACCATCAACAACGGCGCCAACCTGCTGAACGTGAACCCGTTCTGGCAGCGCATCATCACCGGCGGGCTGATCATCCTGATCGTCTATTTCGACCAGTTGCGGCGGACCCGGCGGGTGTAGCCGTCGCGACGGGCGCTGGCCGTGTCGGCAACATGCGGGTTAGACTGCCCGAACGAGAGGGAGGAACAAGATGACCGGCGATGCAAAGCGCGCAACGGACGCAGGCGGACGATCGATCCCGGCAAGATTGTTGGCGGCTTTCGCGGCCGTGGCCACGGTCACGGCGCTGGCGGCTCTCGGCGCACCGGCGGCAAACGCCGACAGCAAGGGGCTGATTGTCGTGTTCATGCCTCCGGGCACCGACAATTATCTCGCGCAATGGCAAGTCGGCGCCAGGGACAAGGCGAAGGCGCTCGGCTTCTCCATCAAGATCATCGAGAACAGCCGCGACCAGGCCGAAGAGGACAGCCAGGTGCAGCAGGAGATCGCCTCCGGCGAAAAAGTCGTGGGCTACATCTGGTGGCCGTTCGTCAACGCGGCGGGCATCGGCTCGCTGCGGGCGCTGTCGCAAACCGGCGTCCCGGTCATCGCGACCAATCAGTTTCCGGTCAAGGGAGCGGAAAAATACTGGCTCGCCTATGCCGGCGTGAACGACTTCTTCAATGCCCAGGTCGCCGCAAAAATGCTGCTCAAGGCGTGCAAGGAGAGCACGACCGCAAAATGCGACAAAGGCATGATCTTCACCTTTCCGGCCGGCTATTCCGCCGGCAGCGACCGGAAAAAGGGTTTTATGGAAGCCGCTCCCAATCTCAAGGTGATCGAAACCGTCGATACCGGAGGGTTCATGCAGCAGGAGGGCTACAAGGTCGCTTCGCAGGTGATCCCCGCGCACAAGAGCGAGATCAGTTGGGTCTACACCGAGAACGATTCGCTCGCGAGCGGTGTGCTCCAGGCGCTCAAGGAGAACGGACTGCATCCCGGCAAGGACGTTCTGGTGGTCGGCGGGACGTGCCACGGCGACACTTCGAGCCTTCTGTCGGGCGAGTTGGTCGGCACCGGCATCCAGGCCGCGTACCTCGAAGGCTGGCAGTCGGTCCAGACCCTGTACAAATACCTCAATACGAAGACGGTCGAGCCCGGCGAGATCTATCTGCCGGCTGATCCCGATCATACGCCGTCCGACGCCGGCGCGCCGCACAAGTACAACTTCATTCCCAACCCGTCGGTCGGCAATACCAAGCAGGACCTGGACCAGTTCAGGCTGTGGGGATTCACGTTCGCGCAGCTCTGCAACTACTGATTTCAGAGATCCGCCGCCGCGGCGAATTCGGCCGCGGCGGCGCGGGCAAGGCAGGGAACCGGGCCGGTGCAAACCGAGAACGCCGTGCTCAGGATGCGCGGCATCGTCAAGCGCTACGGCTCGGTTGCGGCGCTGCAGGGCGTGGATTTCGCGCTCGACCGCGGCGAAGTCATGGCGCTGCTGGGCGAGAACGGCGCCGGAAAGAGCACGCTGGTGAAGATTCTCGCCGGGCTGGAGCATGCGGATTCCGGAACGATCGAGATCGGCGGCCAGGCCGTGAAGCTGCGCTCGCCCGGACAATCGCTGCAGGCCGGCGTCGCCTACGTCACCCAGGAACTGAGCATCGTCGGCGCGCTCTCGGTCGCCGAGAACATCTGCCTCGGTGCCGCGGACGCTCGCATGCTCTGGACGGCGAAGCGGCTCGCCCGCAAGGTGCGCCCGCATCTCGCTTTGGTCGGCCTCGACGACATCGATCCGAGCGTTCCCGCGGCACGCTTGTCCGTGGCGCAGCAGCAGCTCGTGGAAATCGCCCGTCTGCTGTCGCGGAATGCGCGCATCCTGATTCTGGACGAACCGACCGCGGCGCTCTCGGATGCCGAGATCGAGAAGGTGAAGTCGGTGGTCCGAACGCTTGCCGCCGAAGGCCGCTCTATCATCTATGTCACGCATCGGCTCGGCGAGGTGTTCGAGATCGCCGACCGGGTGACGATCTTCCGCAACGGCCGCAGCTTCGATCCGGTGCGGGTCGACGAGCTGGACATCGACCAACTGATCGAGCATCTGCTGGGCCGTCGACTCGAGCAGATGTTTCCGCCGCGCGGCGGACGTCGCGGCGCCGTGGTCTTGGCGGTGCGCGATGTTCTCGGCCCTGGTTTGGCCCAGCCGGTCTCGTTCGACCTGCGCGAAGGCGAGATCCTGGGCCTCGCCGGCCAGCTCGGGAGCGGCGCCAACGCCGTCGTGCGGATCATTGCCGGTGCCGCGCCGCGCGAAAGCGGCACGGTGCTGCTGCGCGGAGGGAAGCTGCAAGCCGAGTCGGTGCGCAATGCCATCGCTCACGGCATCGCCTATTGCTCGGACGATCGCAAGCGCGACGGGATTTTCGCCGTCCGGAGGGTGGTGGAAAACCTCACGGCGCCGTCGCTGCGCCGGATTGCCGTCGGGGGATTGCTGAGCAGCCAGCGCGAGAACCGTCTGGCCACGCGTCTTGCCGAATTCTTCGAGATCGCCGTCGGCCGCTTCGGCAGCCAGGCCGGCAAGCTCTCGGGCGGCAATCAACAGAAGGTGGCGCTCGGGAAATGGCTGGGGATCGAGCCCGCCATTCTGCTGGTCGAAGA
>DATLTH010000345.1:0-7710 GCA_035533695.1 Allostellaceae bacterium
GCCCGACGGTAAAAAACAAGCCGATCGTCAGCGCCGTCAGCGCGAGCGAGAAGGCAAAGCCGAACAGGTGCCAGCGCATGAAATCGATCTTCGGCACACGCCCGATGACGATCAGCGGTCTTCGGAGATCAATCATCGTGAGGGGCCACCGCATCGCTGATCACAGCGGGATCTCCTTGGGCTTGGTGCGCCGCGCCCAGGTGACGATCTGCAACCGGGTCACCAGGATTGCCGAAAACAGCGACGTCAGAACGCCGATGCTGAGGGTCACGGCGAACCCCTTCACCGGCCCCGAACCCAGCCAATACAACAGGACGCCGGCAACCAGCGTCGTCACATGGCTGTCGAGGATCGTGCCGAAAGCGCGGGTGAAACCGGCTTCGAGCGAGGACAAGACCGAGCGCCCGCCCCGCACCTCCTCGCGAATGCGCTCGTAGATCAAGACGTTGGCATCGACCGCCATGCCCATCGTCAGCGCGATCCCGGCGATGCCGGGCAGGGTCAAGGTCGCGCCCAAGAGCGACAGCGCCCCCAGCATCAGCGTCAGATTGAACAGGAGCGCAATGTCGGCGAACAAGCCGAACAGGCCGTAAAACAGAAACATGAAGACGACGACGAGGGTCACGCCGACAATGCTGGCGAGCGTCCCGGCATGGATCGAATCGGCGCCGAGTTCGGCGCCCACCGTGCGCTCCTCGAGGATCGTGATCGGCGCCGGCAGCGCACCGGCGCGCAGCAGCAATGCCAGATCGCTCGCCGACTGCACGGTGAAGCTGCCCGAAATGATGCCGGCGCCGCCGAGGATCGGCTCGCGGATGACCGGCGCGCTGATCACCTGCTTGTCGAGCACGATCGCGAACGGCTTGCCGACATTCTCCCGCGTCGCGTCGCCAAACCGCCGCGCCCCCGCGGTGTCGAACTTGAAGCTGACCACCGGCTGGTTGTCCTGGAAGGTGGCCTGGGCGTCGGTCAGCGTGTCGCCGCCGACCATGACCCGCTTCTTCACGACATAGGCGGCCGCCCCGGCGCGCTTGCCGGGGTCCTCCTGCGCGGGCAGGATTTCGTCGCCGGGCGGCAGACGGCCGCGCCGCGCTTCCTCGACGGTGACGCCGGTATCGACCAGCTGAAAGGTCAGCTTGGCGGTGCGCCCGAGCAATGCCTTGACGTGCTCGGGATTGTCGACGCCCGGCAATTCGACCAGGATGCGCTCCTCGCCCTGCCGCTCGATCGTCGGTTCCTTGGTGCCGGTCTCGTCGATCCGCCGGCGGATGATCTCGATCGACTGGTCGACCTCCTGGCGGCGGCGGGTGTCGGTCGCGATGGCGCTGAACTTGATCGTCCCGGCCCCGTCGCTGCCGATCGCGACGGTCGTCTCGGGATCGAGCTTGGCGAGGATCTGGCGCGCCTCGTCGATCCGGCCGCCGTCGCGGATCGTGAAGCCGATCGCATCCCCGACGACATCAAGCCCGGTGTATCCGATGCGCGCATCGCGCAACGCGCTGCGAACGCTGTCGACGAGCGAGTTGAGCTGCTCGTGCTGCGCCGCCGCGACATCGACATCGAGCAAAAGATAAGAGCCGCCGCGCAGATCGAGGCCGAGCGCCACCTGCTTGTGCGGTATCCAGCGCGGCAGGCGCGCCAGCTGCGCCGCGGTAAACAAATTCGGAATGCTGAGGAGCAGGCCGAGCGCGCACACCCCGCAGATCAGCAAGACCTTCCAGTTGGCGAAGTAGAGCATCCGCTACGCTTTCCCGCTCCGACTGCGCTGCCGTACCTCACACCTTGTCGGCTTCGCGGCGGACGGAATCCTTGTCCTTATCGCGGGCGGCGTCCCGGTCGCGCGCAGCCTCGCGCGCCGCGGCCGGATCGGGCTTGGCCAGGACACTGGCGATCGTGCTGCGCACAATCCGCACACGCACCCCGGCGGCGATGTCGACCTCGACCTCCTCGGGGTTCACCACCTTCGATACGGTACCCACGATGCCGCCGCCGGTCACGATGCGATCGCCGCGGCGCAGCGCGTCGAGCGTCGTACGGTGGTCCTTCTGCTTTTTCTGCTGCGGCCGGATCAGCAGGAAGTAGACGACGACAAAGACCAGGACGAGCGGCAACAATTGAAGCAGCGCGTTCTGGTCCATCAGACCCGTCAACCCTTGGGCGTGGGCCGGGGAAATCAGCATCCGCAATGACCTCGAAATGGGGGACACAGCATTGGGGCCAAGCGACAACGCAACGCCGCCGGGCAACGCCGCCGGGCGACGCCGCCGCGCGCGCATTGGTACGCGATGCCCCGGAAAAGGGCAATGCCAGGGAGAGACGGGACACTTCGCGCATATTCCGGCCGGACGCCGGTATGCTAGCGTTCACATGATGACCGACGCCGATGTCGCCCCGCTGTTGCGCCGCATTGCCGACGCGCTCGAACGCCTCGCCCCGTCCGACGCCGCGGTCAACGACCTCGATGCCGCCGACGCCTTCGTCTGGCATGCCGAGCGCGAATGGGTCGAGCCGGTGGCGAGCGTCAATCGCGTGCCGCTCGAACTGTTGCGCGGCATCGACCGGGTGCGCGACATCCTCTTCGACAACACCGAACGCTTCGCCCGCGGGCTGCCCGCCAACAACGTGCTGTTGTGGGGGGCGCGCGGCACCGGCAAGAGCGCCCTCGTCAAGGCCATCCACGCGGCGGTCAACGAGACGCGGCCACACGCCCTCGCCCTCATCGAAATCCACCGCGAGGACATCCCGAGCCTGCCGCGCCTGCTCACGCTGGTGCGGGGCAGCGCGCGGCGCTGCCTGTTGTTTTGCGACGATTTGTCGTTCGACCAGAACGACGCCAGCTACAAATCGCTGAAGGCGGTGCTCGAAGGCGGCATCGAGGGACGCCCCGCCAACGTCGTCCTGTACGCGACCTCGAACCGGCGCCACCTGATGGCGCGCGACATGATCGAGAACGAGCGCTCGACCGCGATCAACCCGGCCGAGGCGGTCGAGGAGAAAGTGTCGCTGTCCGACCGCTTCGGGCTGTGGCTGGGGTTCCACAATGTCGACCAGGACACCTACCAGGCGATCGTCTCCGGTTACGCGGCGCATTACGGTCTCGACCTGCCGCCGGACCGGCTGCGGGCCGAGGCCAGCGAATGGTCGATCACCCGCGGCGCACGCTCGGGCCGCGTCGCCTGGCAATTCATCCAGGACCTCGCCGGTCGCCTCGGCAAATCGCTCGCCTGACGTTCAGCCCTGGCGGGCCGCGCTGCCGCTCCACGCACTCGGGGACGGAGCGAGAAACTCGCGCGGATCGACCGGGCGCTCGCCGCGGCGCAATTCGAAATGGAGCTGCGGCGAGTCGACGCCGCCGGTCTCGCCGACCTTGGCGATCACCTGCCCTCGCGTCACCTTTTCGCCGCGCTTGACGAGCAGCTGGTCGCAATGCGCGTAGGCCGAGATCCAGCCATCGGGATGTTTGACCAGAACCAGGTTGCCGTACCCGCGCAATTCGTTGCCCGCATAGGCGACGATGCCGCTGTCCACCACCTTCACCGGCGTGCCGCGCGGGGCGGCGATGTTGATGCCGTCATTGTGGGCGCCGCCCGTCCCCACGCCATAGTCGGCGACGACGTGGCCGTGCACCGGCCAGGGAAAGCGCCCGTTACGCGGTGGCGGCGCGGCGGACGGCGCTTCGGCGCGCGCTTCCGGGGCGGCGTTCGAGGCTGCCGGCGGTTGCCGCTCGGCGACCGGAGCGGGCGGCGGCGTCAGGCTGGCCATATGTTGCGGCCGCTCGGGCGGGGTTGCCGATGCCGCTTCCGGTACCGGGGCCGGACCGTCGAGCGGGATAATGTCGGGCTCGGAATACCGGGCGGCAAGCGGCGCCACCGCTGGCTCGTCCGCCATCTGCCGGAGCGGCAACCCGATGCCCGGGATCACCAGATGCTGGCCGATTTCAAGCCTGTAGGGCGGCTGCAGGCGGTTGGCCGCAACGAGCGCCTCTTCCGTCACGTGATGGGCATGGGCAATGCCGCCCAGCGACTGGCCGGGCCGCACGGTGATGTGCTGCGCCTCGTGCCCGGGCGCCAACCTGAGCGCCGACCGGGGCGCCGATGCCCAAGTCGGTCTTGCCGGCGGCGCAATCATCGCGTCGCGGGTGAGCCCCGGGCCGGCGCCATTCAAGATGACCGGCGCCGGGTTTGGCGGCTCCCCGGCGCAGGCGGCAAGTAATCCAGCCGATGCGATCATTGCCGCAGCGCGGACGAGCCCTCGCGGTGCCATTTTCGTTCCCCCATCTCCCCTTTCCTGCTCGCCCCCCGACGCGCAAGAAAGCCTCAAGCGAGCACCACCCTAAGACAAAATCGCGGCGGACCCTAGCGACAATGAGGTCTCTTGCGGATATACGGTTGATCTACAGGATTTCGGGGCAACCCCGGAAAGCCGTTGCGGCGGCGGCGATTTGGGGCTACGCCGCTAACCATTGGCGATATTTTCGGGGAGCGCCGGAATCCGATGGCGGCGGGCAACCTCGTTCAGGGTGCGCTCTTTACGGTGATGGTGGTTCGCGCCGGCATGCTGCGCGATCCCGCCTTCGCCGAGGAGCTGGCAACGCAGGTCGAGCGCAGCCCGCGGTTTTTCCGCAATGCGCCGGTCGTGCTCGACTTGAAGGGTGCCGACGGCTTCGCGGCGGCGGCTGATTTTACCGAAGCGCGACAGTTGTTGCATGAGTTTACGCTGGCATTGGTCGGCGTGCAGAACGCCGAGCCGGCCCAGCTCGAGGCTGCGGCCGAGGCGGGGTTGGCGAGCTTTGCGCCGACCGCCGCCCAGCCGAGCCGGCGAGCGGCGCCAGCCGCCGTGGCCGCCGCCGCTGCGCCGGCCGCGGCTGCCCCGCCGCCCCGCGCCTCCACGCGCCTCGTCACGACGCCGGTGCGATCGGGGACGCAGATTTACGCCCGCGGCGCCGATCTCGTGGTGACCGCGGCGGTCAGTGCGGGCGCCGAGCTGGTCGCCGACGGCAACATCCACGTCTACGGCCCGCTGCGCGGTCGCGCGCTGGCCGGCGCGAGCGGCGACGCCAGCGCGCGAATTTTTTGCTCGCGCCTTGAAGCGGAACTCGTCAGCATCGCCGGGCGCTATCTCGTCAGCGAGCAACTGCCGCCCGAGCAGCACGGATCGCCGGTGCAGATCGCCCTTGTCGATGATCGGTTGACCATCACCCGAAATTAACGCCTGATCGGCCGCAATAAAGGTTGCGAATCGATCCTCTCGCACCGGAAAATAGTGGGGCGTACAGCGGCGGACGCGGCGAAGGGAGGACCTTTGGCGAAGGTAGTGGTCATCACATCGGGCAAGGGAGGGGTCGGCAAGACCACGACCGCAGCCGCTTTTGCCGCCGGCCTGGCGTTGCGCGGGCACAAGACCGTGGTCATCGATTTCGATGTCGGGCTGCGCAATCTCGACCTGATCATGGGCTGCGAGCGCCGCGTTGTGTTCGATTTCATCAATGTCATCAATGGCGATGCCAACTTGAATCAGGCATTGATCAAGGACAAGCGCAACGAAAACCTTTATATCTTCCCGACATCGCAGACACGTGACAAGAATGCGCTCAAACGCGAGGGCGTCGAGCGCGTGGTCGATGAGTTGAAGCAGCAGTTCGATTACATCATCTGCGACAGTCCGGCGGGGATCGAACACGGCGCGATTACTGCATTGTATTTCGCCGACAGCGCAATCATCGTGACCAACCCGGAAGTTTCCTCGGTGCGCGACAGCGACCGGATCATCGGCATCCTGTCGTCGCGCTCGCGCCGCGCCGAGCGCAACGAGCCGCCGGTCGAGGTCCATCTGCTGCTGACCCGCTACGACCCGACGCGGGTCGCCAAAGGCGAAATGCTGACGGTCGAGGACGTCAAGGAGATCCTGTCGATCCCGCTGTTGGGCGTCATCCCCGAAAGCGAATCGGTGCTGCGCGCCTCCAATACCGGGACGCCGGTCGCCTTCGACGACGAAAGCCCGGCCGGCCGCGCCTATCTCGACGCGGTCGCGCGGTTTCTTGGCGAGACGCGGGAAATGCGCTTTGTCAAACCCGAGCGCCGCAACCTTTTCCGCTCATTGTTCGGCAGAGCGTGATGGGACTGTTCACTCTATTGTTTTCACCGCATCGCCACAGCGCGGCGATCGCCAAGGAGCGGCTCAAGATCGTGCTGGCGCACGAGCGCGCCGGCAGCAGCGCTCCCGATTTCCTGCCCAAATTGCAGAAAGAGTTGATCGACTGCGTGAGTCGCTATGTCGAGATCCGCGAGGATATGATCCGGGTCAATCTCGGCAAATCGGGCGAAACCTCGCTCCTGGAGATCAACATCGAGATCGACGGCGCCAAACCGCGGCCGGCCCCGGCGTGACCGCGGGGCCGCCGGCCCGGCCGTGCTGAAATCACCGGAATACGGCTGCCGCGCGGCTGACCGGACATATGGCTGACCGGACATGCGGCTGACCGATGAAGAACGGGCGATGCGGGCGGGCGCCTTCGGCGAGCCGCGGCGCTGGGCGACCCTGCATCAGATCGCCGTCGGCGAATTCTTCGACGCCGCCGACCTCGTGCCGGTATCGCAGGCGCACATCATGGCCGATACCGAATCGCTCGGCGAGGCCGGCATCGGTTTTCTCGAACGCTTCGCCGCGGCGCCCCTGGCCGAGCGCCGGGTGCGGGTCCCGACCCTGACCGACCCGCGCGGCCTCGACCCGCAGACCTACCAGCGGCTCGGCCAGAGCGAGGCGATGCGGACGTTGGAAGCGCGCGCGATCGCCGCGCTGCGGGCGTTCGGCGTCTTGATGACCGACACCTGCATCAACTACCAGACGATCATGCCGCCAACGCGCGGCGAGCACCTCGCGATGGGCGACACCGGCGTCGTCATCTATGCGAACAGCGTGTTCGGGGCGCGCAGCAATTTCGAGGGCGGGCCGTCGGCCCTTGCCGCCGCACTGACCGGGCGCACGCCGCGTTACGGCTATCACCTCGACGAATGCCGCCGCGCCACGCGGCATTTCCGCCTTCAAGCGACGCCGCGCGACCTCAGCGAATGGGGCGCGCTCGGCGGCATCGTCGGCCGGGCGTGCGGCTCCTACTGGGAGGTGCCGCTGATCGAGGGCGTGACGGACGCGCCGGGCTCCGACGCGCTGAAGCATTTCGGTGCGGCGATGGCGAGCTATGGCTCGACCGCGCTGTTCCACATGCCGGGGATCACCGCCGAGGACCCCCACCCTTCCCTCCCCCGCATGCGGGGGAGGGTTAGGGAGGGGGCAATGCGGGCCAGCGGCCGGCGGTCTGAAACGATCGGCCGTGCCGAGATCGACGCGTTTGTCGCTTCCTATGGCGCGACCGGCGACAAGGTCGATGTCGTGGTTTTCGCCGCCCCGCAACTCTCGCTCGTCGAGATGGCCGAGGTCGCCGATGCACTCGACGGGCGGCATGTCCACCCCGCTACGACCCTGCTGGTCGCGACCTCGCCCGAGATCAAGCACGCCGCCGACCGCATGGGCCTGACCGCGCGCATCGAGGCATCGGGGGCGGTCGTCGCCGCCGGCATCTGCTTCTACCAGAGCTATGCCGGCGAGATGGCCGAGGCCAACGGCTGGCAGCGGCTGCTGACCAATTCGGCGAAGCTCGTCAACATCATCGGCGGCTACGGCTACCGCCCGAGCCTCGCCAGCCTCGAACGCTGC
>DATLTH010000346.1:0-10220 GCA_035533695.1 Allostellaceae bacterium
TGCGCCGCGTCTGGCCGATCGCCTTGTCGGCCGGCCCGAGGTGTTCCTTCGAGCGGTCGACGATGCGGCCCATCGTTTCCTGCAATGCCCGGTCCTGCTGGTTGATGCCGTCGATGCCGGTATAGCTCTCGGTGCGCTGCACCGCGCGGTTGAGCCCGTAATCGTTCGACCGGTTCTGCTTCGAGCGGAAGGTTTTCGGATCGACGAAATCCGGGCCGTTGCCGATGCCGCGCTCGCGCCGGTCGTCTTCGGTCAGCGGCGCGTCGGTCGTCGAATACATCCAGTTGTAGACCATGCAGTTGTAGTCATCCATCGGGACCCAGATGTGGCCGGCGTCGAGCGGCAGCCCCGATTCCGAGCGCGACGGCCGGATCTGGTGGAACGGCATGACGAAATGGTAGCTGCGGATGTGCACGTCCGCGTCGCCGAGCGGCCGGATGCCGGCGTAGAGATAGCCGTAATCGGTAACGTCGACGACGAGCTTTGGCGCCTTGCCGCGGACGAAGGGCGAAGACGGCTTGATCCCGCCGCGCGTCGAGTTGTCGGTCAAGAGGCGATGCAGGATCGGCGCGTGCGAGGTGTCGATGCCGCCTTCCAATGCCTGCAGCCAGTTGCACTCCTCGATGACCTTGGAGACGTGGCGCCGGCTTTCGGGCACCTGGGTCCAGGCGAATTTGGGCGGCGCCGGCATCTTGTCGGCGGGGCCGAGATAGGCCCACACGATGCCGCCCAACTCGACGGTCGGATAGGCGGTGAGGTGGATGTGCTGCTTGAACTGATGCTCCGGCGGCTCGTTGAGCTGATCGAGGCAGTTGCCTTCGACGTCGAATTTCCAGCCGTGATAGACGCAGCGCAGCCCGCATTCCTCGTTGCGCCCGAAATAGAGCGACACGCGGCGGTGCGGGCAGAATTCATCGACCAGGCCGATGCGGCCGTCGCTGTCGCGGAACGCGACGAGGTCCTCGCCCAGCAGCTTGACGCGGACCGGCGCGCTGTCCGGTTCGGCGATCTCCGACGCCATGCAGGCCGGGATCCAATACCGCCGCATCGCATTGCCCATCGGCGTGTCAGGGCCGACGCGGGTGATCAATTCGTTTTCCTTCGGGGGCAGCATGCGACGACTCCTCGCTGGTTCGTTGCCCTCGCGCCGGAGCGCTCAGGCGTCTCTCCCCAACAATAGCTCATCTGCGCGCGCAGGGGAGGGGGTTTTCGGTCGTCCGGTGCGCGCTATTCCGCCGGCGATGCCGGGTCTTGCGTGCCGCTCCATTGCGGCGCGGCCAGTTCGTCGCGGCTCGATGCCGCAAACCGGCCGTAGCGCAACGCCAAGGTCGGCAGGACCAGCAGGTTCAAGGCCAAGGAACTGCCCAGCCCGCCCAGAATCACCAGCGCCATCGGGCCTTCGATCTCGCGGCCCGGCTCGTTCATGCCCAACGCGAGCGGCAGCACGCCGAGCGCGGTGACAAGCGAGGTCATCAAGATCGGGGTGAGCCGGTCGCCTGCCCCGTCGAGCGCCGTTTCGAGTTCCCACTTCCGGCCGTCGGTCGCGACGAGCCGATCGAAATGCGCGATCATCAGGATCGAATTGCGCAAGGTGATGCCGAACAACGCGACGAACCCGACCATCGAGCCGAGCGACAAAACCCCGCCGGAGGCGAGCACGGCGAACACCCCGCCGACAAAGGCGAACGGCAGATTGGTCAGCACGAGGACCAGGTTGTTGGCGTTGCGCGTGACGATCGACAGCAGCAGCACGATGCCGACGACGGCGATCGCCGAGCTGACCAGCAGATCGCGCAGCGAGCGGGCCTGCGCCTCGGCTTCGCCGGCGAAAGCGAGGTAGGTTCCGGCCGGGAGCACAAGTCGCTTCGCCAGGCGGGTCCGCGCCTCCTTGACAAAGGACGCCACGTCGCGGCCGACGACATTCGCGGTCACGGTCTGCAGCCGCTGCGCCTCCAGATGCGTCACCTGATAGCGGCCGGAGCCTGTCGTGATGTCGGCGATCTGCCGCAATTGCACATAATTGCCGCCGGGCGTGCGCAACGGCAGATCGCCGACCTGATCGGGCTCGGTCCGGCTCGCCGGATCGAGGATGGCGACGACCGGGACGACGCGGTTTCCGTTGTAGATCTGGCCGACCGTGTCGCCCCGATAGGCGGCGCGGATCGCGTCGAGCACGTCGACCGGATTGAGGCCCCACCGCTCGAGATCCCCGCCGCGCAGGCGCACCGTCAGCTGCGGCGTGCCGGGCGGCGAGCGGATCTGCACATCGGCGGCGCCGGGAATGTCGCGGAGGGTTTTGGCAACCTCCGCGGCCGTGCGGTCGAGCAGGTCGAGATCGCTGCCGAAGATGTTGACGACGACAGGTGCCTGGTAGCCCGACAAAACCTCTTCGATCCGCTCGGTCAGAAACGTGTTGATCGCGAAAATTCCCCCCGGAATCGTGGCGAGGGCTTTGCGGATGGCGGCCTGTGCGGCGGTGATCCGGTCGCCGCTCAACGGCTTCAGATCAACCTCGAATTCGCTGTAGTTGCTGCCGTAGGTGTCGTCGGCAAAAGCCGCCCGTCCGACCCGCTGCGCCACCGAGCGAACCTCCGGCAACGCCAGCAATGCCGCCGTCACGATCTTGCCGAGGCGCAGCGATTCCGCGATCGAGGTCCCCGGCACGGTGGCCATGTGGACGATGAAGTGGCCTTCCTTGAGTTCGGGCAGATAGCGGCTGCCGAACAGCGGCAGGATCGCGCCCGCGGCGAGCACCAGCGCGGCGGTCGCCGCGACGGCGGCGCGGGGATGCCGGGCGGTGCCGCGCAGGAGCCGGCGGTAACGAATTTTCGTCCAGCGCATCACCGGCGGGTCTCCCGGCTTCAGATGCCGGCCGCTCAGAACGGCCATCGCCAAAGCCGGGATCGCCGTCAGCGCGACGACAAGCGAGGCCAGCACCGCCAGCGCATAGGCAATCCCCAGCGGGGCAAAAAGCCGCCCCGCCAGGCCTGACAGGGCAAGGATCGGCAACACGACGAGGATGACGGCAAAGGTGGCATAAACGACGGCGCCGCGCACTTCGAGGCAGGCGTCGAGCACCACCCGGGCGACGCTGCGCCGCGCTTCTTGCGAGGCGTTGTCGCGCAGCCGCCGGACGATGTTCTCGATGTCGACGACCGCATCGTCGACCACCACGCCGATGGCGATCGCCAGCCCGCCGAGGGTCATCGTGTTGAGGGTCATGTCGAAACGCTGCAGCGCGATCACCGCGGCAAGCAATGACAGCGGGATCGCGGCGCAGGAAATCGCCGCGGTGCGCAGGTCGTACAGAAAGACAAAAATGACCAGCACCACCAGCATGCCGCCCAGCAGCAAGGACGACCGCACGTTGCCCGTCGCGGTGTCGATAAAGCTCGCCGGGCGGAACAGATCGGCGTGCAGCTGGATGCCGGCCCGTTGGAGGCCGGGCCGCAGATCGGCGAGCGCGGCGTCGAGCCGTTCGGTGACGAGGCGGGTATTGGCGCCGTATTGCTCGTAGACGTTGAGGACGATTCCGGGGCGGCCGTCGATCGACGCCGCGCCGATCGGCGGCTCCGGCGCGACCGCGACCGTTGCCACCTCGCCGAGCCGAACGCCTCCGGTGCCGGCAATGACCGGGCCGGCGATGACCGGGCCGGCGATGACCGTGCGCGCGATCTGCTGCGGGGTCGGCGACGGTTCCTCGGTCGCCAGCGTGATGCGCTGGTTGGCGGTATCGATGAAGCCGCCGCCGCGCA
This sequence comes from Allostellaceae bacterium, assembly GCA_035533695.1. GTDB lineage: Bacteria > Pseudomonadota > Alphaproteobacteria > ATCC43930 > CGMCC-115725 > DATARH01. Next base: position 3,756 of record DATLTH010000346.1, read on the forward strand.
CTCCGGTCGCGTGCCGGGCGGCGTCGAGCACGTCGTTGAGACCGATGCCAAACCGCTCCAGCGCATCCGGATGGATCTGGATTTGGATGGATTTGCGGTCGCGGCCAAAGATGGCGACGCTCGCGACGCCAGGTACGGCGAGCAGAACCGGACGGATCGTCCACGCCGCGACCGAGCGCAAATCCATCAGCGAGTGGCGCGTCGAGGTCAGGCCGGCGACCAGCACGATGCTTGTCGAGGAGGTCAGCGGGGTCATCAGCGGCGCAGCGACGCCGGCCGGCAACTGCGACGCCGCCTCGCTCAGGGTTTCGCCGAGCAATTGCCGGTCGCGATAGACATCGCTCGACGCGTCGAACGTGGCGGTGATGATCGAAAGGCTCTGGATCGAGCGCGACTGCAAGGTGTGCAGTCCGGGGGTGCCGTTGATGGCGTTTTCGAGCGGCTGGGTAACGAGCACCTCGACCTGCTCGGGCGCCAGGCCCGGCGCGTCGGTGCGGATCTGCACCTGCGGCGGAGCAAATTCCGGGAACACGTCGTACCGCGCCTCGACCAGCGTATAGGCGCCGTATCCCAGCAGGACGCAGGCCAGCGCGATGACGACGCCGCGGAAGCGGATCGCGAAGCGGATCAGTGCCGCCTGCAGCCCCGATCCGCCCGGCATCTAATCGTCGTCCTCGGGGGCCGCGCGCCGCACGCCGCGCGATTCCTCGGAGAGCAACATCTGCGCGCCGGCAACGACCAGTTCGGCGTTGTCGGGGATGCCCTGCACGAGGTAACCGCCCTCGGGCAATCGCCGATCGGTGGCGATCCGGCGCCGCGCGAAGCTGCTGGAACCGTTGCGGAAATAGGCCCACGCGCGGCCCTGATCCCAGACTATGGCTGACGGCGGCACCACCACGCCCTCGACCGCGGGGCCGCCCGCAAGGAATGCGACGACGCTGATGCCCGGCAGCAATCCGCTATCGGCCGGCGCGGTAAACAGCAAGCTCAGGCCCTGGAGGCGAGGGTCGGTTTTGGTCGCCGCCGACAGGAAGTGGAGCGGCGCGCTTGTCCCGTTGTCCAGCCCGACAACGGCATTTGCCGGCGGCTCGGTGACGGCCTCCCCGGGCCGCAACGTCACCTGAACCAGGACCTCATCCCGCGCCATCAGGCGGTGCAGCAGGGGAGTTTCGTTGACGACGGCCTCGCCCAGCACCGGCCCCCAGTTCTGCCGCGCGCTGATCGCCAGCGTGTCCAGCCGAGCCTGCGCCGCCATAAGGCCGGCCTGATCGACATGGAATGCCGCCTCCGCGGTCTGCAGATCCGCGGCCGACATGTTCTGCCGGTCTCGGAACAGCGCGCGGGCACGCTCGAACGCCGCCCGCGAGGCGACAAGCTTGGCCTGCGCGATGGCGAGTTGGGCCGCCGCTTCGGCCTGGCGGCTGGCCAATTCGGTCAGCGGCGCCAGATCGACGACATTTCCATAGGCGCGCAAGCGCGGCTGATGCGCGGCGTTTTTCAAGAGGATGACCTTGACCCCGTCGGCGCGTTGGGCCGCGGCATCGAGCGTGATGACCGAGTTGCCATTTCCCGTCGATGCGGGCCGCGTGGATGACGATGACGCCTGCGGCCGCGGCTCGCGCGCCGCCTCGCCGTGGACGGCGATGAAGCCGTAGACGGCGAGGCCGCCAAGCACGGCGGCGAGGAGGACGGCGAACCCGGCAAGCCAGCGAAAGCGGCCCCCGCTCACAGCCCCGGCTCCAACGGCTCGAACAACGGGATATGCAGCGCGTCCTCGACCTGTCCCAGCGTCTTGCGCTGGGCAATGACCGCGTCGATTCGCGAGGTTAGGGCGGCATTCTGTTCGAGTTCGGCGATGACCAGCGTCGGGCGGTCGATCTGCCCGGCCGAAAACGAGCGCCGCACCTGTTCCTCACGGCGCCTTGCATCGGCGACCAGGGTATCGGCGGTCGCGACGGCGGCGCTTGCCGCGCGGTAATCCGCTGCGGCACGGTCGATGGCGCCGATGATCGCGGCCTGCACCGCGGTAAAGCGCGCCGCCGCCGCCCGCCGCGCCGCCAGCCGCTCGGCGATCGGCCCCTCGTTCCGATTGAAGATCGGCAGCACCACGGACGGACCGATCAGGTATTTGTCGACGCCGAAATCATACTGATACCCCGGACCCAGGGTCACGTTCGGATACTGGTCGGCGATCGCGAGCTGCAAGGCGGACTGGGCAGCCTCGTATTCGGCCAATGCCGCGGCGACATCGCTGCGGCCGGTCAGCGCCTGTCGCCGCAATGCGCCGACCGAAAGGCTCGAGGGCCGCGCCGCCGGGTGGTCGAAGGCGTCGAACGACAGCCGCTTGTCGCGAATCGCGGCGAGCGGGATGCCGATCGCCGTCGCCAGCCGGGCATGCGCGTCGGCGAGCGCCTCTTCGGTGTTGCGCACGGAAAGAGCGAGCTGCGCCCGCTGCACCCGCTCGCGGCTGACGTCGAGGGCGGACGCCGCGCCGGCCGCGAGGCGGCTCTCCAACAGGAGGGCGAGCTGGTCCTGCAACGCCAGGCGATCGCGTATCAGCAAGAGGCGCCGTTGCCCGCCCCACAGATCGATCAGGGCGTCGCGCACCCTGCCGCGCACCTGCCATTCCGCGCTGGCCACGTCGCGCCGGGCCGCTTCGGCGAGATGCCGGGCCCGTGCGCTGCGGTATTCGCGCTTGTCGAAGGTCTCGATGACGAAGTTGACGACCGGGCCGATGGTCATCGGCGCGGCACCCGCCGGGATCGCGGCAGCGCCGGCGCCAAACGCCGCGGCGAGGTCAAGCGTCGGGTTCGGCCGCTCGCCTGCCGTCACCACTGCCGCCCGGGCGGCGGCCAGCCGGGCGCGCGCGATGTCGAGGTCGGGATGGAAATACAAGGCCGCGAGCGTCAGCCGGGCGAGGTCCCAGGGCCGGCCCGCGGGCGATTGCGCTCCCGATTCGGCGGAGATGAATTGCTGCAATCGCGGATCATCGAGCGAGCGCGCCTCGAGCGCTGCGGCGTTTTCGGCGGGCGAGATCGGCATCGGCCGATAGCTCGCGCAACCCGAGACGAGCGGCGTCACGCACAGCGCGAGGATGGCGAGCGGCGGGCGCCCCACCGGATTATCGCCGATCGCCGCTGCGTGGCGCCATTCACCCCCCTGACGAGGCTGTCGTGCCCCGGTTTTGACGTTAACATGGCGGAAAGCCGAGTAGGCAACGGAGGATCATGATGGCTACAGCCGCACCGCGTTTTCCGGTGATCCGCGAGGCGGTCGCCTCGTTCGCCGACCGCGAGCATTTCCGCCGCGCTGTCTCGGCCTTGCTCGCCGCGGGTTTTGCGACGGCCGATCTGTCGGTGCTGGCCTCGCATGAGCCGTTGAGCGCCGCCGACGAGTCGCCGCGCGAGTTGATCGCCGCCGGGCTCAGCGACGAGCTCAAATACATCGGGCCGCTGACCGTCGCCGGCATCGTGTTGATTTCCGGCGGGCCGATCGCCGTGACGTTGGCGGCATTGGTCGGCGCCGGACTGGGCGGCGCGGCGTTGAAGGAATTGTTCGACGATTACGCCGCGGCGCCGCATCGCGACGAATTCGCGGCGGCATTGCGCGCGGGCGCGGTGTTGCTATGGGTGCGCTGCGGCGATGCCGAGATCGAATTGCGCGCGCTGCGCATCCTCGAAGAGTCGGGCGGAAGCCATGTCCACATCCACGGCCGTCCGGAGCGGGAGGCGCCGAGCGGCTGAGCCTCAATCCGCCCCGGCCGGCCGGTGCCGCTTGACGGCCTCCGGGTTGGTCGAATCGGTGCCCATGTAGATGCCGCGCTCCCATTTGCGCTTCAGCGGGTCGACGATTTTGAGCGCCATATGCCCGACATGCTGCACCTCGATCTCGACGGTTTCGCCGTCCTGCAGCGCGCCCAGCCCCTCGTGGTTGGTGCCGCAGGCAATGAGGTCGCCCGAGTTGAGCGTCATGATCGTCGAGGCGAACTCGATCAGTTCGGGGACGCGGTGCTCCATGTCGTCGGTGTTGTAGTTGTGGCGCAATTGCCCGTCGTCCCAGAAGCGAACGACGACGTCGTTGGGGTCGGGGATCTCGTCGGCGGTGGTGATGCACGGGCCGATCGGGGCGAAGGTGTCGAACGATTTGCCGAGCCAGCTGCCCGCCTTCCAGGTGCGCCGCCCCTCGCCGCGCGCCGACACGTCGATGAGGCCGGTATAGCCGCAGACGGCGCTCCGCCAGTCCTTCTGCGCGACCTTCTTGGCCGGCCCCTTGATGACGAGCGCCAGTTCGGCTTCGTGCATGAAGATCCACGGCTCGGCGAATTCGGGCAGCACGATCGTGTCACCGGGGCCGACGACGGCCTCCGGGTTTTTCAGGAACATGTTGAGGGGGCGCGCCTCGCGCTGCGCGTGCTCCCAGTAATTGGCGATGCAGCACAAAATCTTTCCCGGCCGCGGCAAGGGCGCGCGCAGCCGCACGGCATCGAGCGGGCGCGCTTCGCCCGCCGCCGCGAGGTTTTCGAGCGCCGGGCGCAGCCGGTCGAAGCCGTCGATGATGCCCTGCATCGTCAATTGCGGCGTGTAGCTCTTCGGCACCGCGCCCGAGATGTCGACAACGCCGCGCCCGGTCAAGAGCCCGGGCGTCGGCCCGGTTTGTCCCGCACCCTCGAACAGAACCAGCTTCATCGATGCCTCCTTTGGGGGCCAGGATCGCGCCTTCGAACGCCTTAGGCAACGGCAAATCCGGTCGCCCAAATTCAAACTGAGCGGGCGCAAGGCGGAAAAGCGCAGAGCATTCCGCTGGTGCCGAGGCGGATTATCCTCGGCTTTGGTCGGGGCCGTCCGCCGACGGGCTCGGCCTTCACAGCGCGCCCTCGATATCGGTTTGTGCGAAATCGCCGCCGACATAGAGCAAGCGGCAGGCATGTTCCTTTGCCACCTCATAAGCGAAGCAGTCGCCGAAATTGAGCGCGGCCGGGTGCATCCCTCTTCCCCATTGCTCATAGGCCTGGGCGATCCGTCGCGCTGAAGCCGGCGTGACGGGCACAATCTCAAATCCAAGCTCATCGACCAGCCGGGCCATCTCGACACCGAGATTGCGCCGCGCCGACACGATCAGCGCTTCGGCGAGGGTGCCGGCGGAAATCAAGATTTCATCCTCGGCATCGAGGGCGGCGATGCAGACAGCGGCCTGCGGCTCGCCGCGCACGATCGCCATCAATGCGGAGGTGTCGACGGCGATCACCGGGGGAGACCATCATCCCCATAAAGAAAATCTTGGCTCCGCGCGGCGCTCGGTCCAGGTGTCGCTTTGGCACGGCCGGAATCGCGAAGCTCTTCCAGCAGCGCCCGGCGGGATTTCCTGTCGAGCGCCGCCTTGATCGGAACCAGCCGCGCCGCCGGATGGCCATGCCGGGTCAGAATGACCTCGTCGCCATTTTCGGCGCGACGCACCAGTTCGGTCAGTTGTGCCTTGGCGTCGGTGACGGATATGCGCAATGGACTTCTCCGCCGATCGTTGCCTCATTCGATAAATTAGACCATCATATAGTCCAATTCAAGCCTTGCGAGGCCCCCCACGGCGCACCCCTTCCGCCAATGCCGATGGCGGATTACCCCGCGGATCAAGTCCGCGGGCTAAAGGCTTTGCCTCATCCGCCCTGCGGGCGCACCATCAGCCTCAACCGTGCAAGCTGAGAGGAAATTGCCGAATGAAGACGAACGCGAAGGGTAAGCCGGTCTGCGTGGTGATCGGGGCCACCTCGAAATGGCAGGCGGAGGGCCGCAATACCTTGCTGGCGCATGGTAAGCCGGTGGACGACAGCAATGTGGAGGTCGGCATCCGCTGGGGGGTCGGCGGCGCGGTGGCGCAGAAATTCGCGCAGGAAGGCTTCTTCACCGTGCTGACGACCCGCCAGGAAGCCAATGCCACGCGCCTCGCGCAGGCAATCCGCGAACAGGGCGGCGAGTGCATGATCGTCGAACTGGATCTGGTCTCGCAGGAGTCGATCTCGACGGCGTTCGCCAAAATCCGCAGCGAGGCCGGCGACCCCGACGTCTTGATCTACAACGCCGGCTATCTCGAAGGCCGCGACCTGCCGCCCGACAAGGAATTGCTCGAATACGTCCCGGTAGAGATGCTCGATACCGGGCTGCACATTTCCGCGCGCGGGCCGTTCCTCGTCGCCCAGGAAGTGCTGCCGGCGATGCGCAAGAAGGGTGCGGGCTCGTTTTTCTTCTCGAACAATTCATCGTCGCTGCGCGGCAAGAAGCGGATGACCGGGCAGTCGCTGTATTACCCGCGGGTCTTGATGCGCACCCTGGCGCAGGTGCTGACCGAGGATTATTCCGAGCACGGCGTGCACGTCGCCAACATCGTCATCGACGGCTCGATCGACTCGCCCGGCAGCCGCGCGCTGGCGCGGAACGCGAACCGCCGCGACCTGGTGATCAATCCGATCAAGAT
>DATLTH010000347.1:0-2373 GCA_035533695.1 Allostellaceae bacterium
GGCCAACAGCTCGCGCCACATCCGCACCAGCGTTGCGGGCGCAAGCGCGCCTCGATTGCGCGAGACGAGCCGCCGGATGATCTCCGCTTCGCGCGCCGGCTGGTGTGCGGCGAGATGGTCGTTGTTGCGCTTGTGCATGGCGACGCGCGCGACAATATCGATGCGTTCGGTCAGGAGATCCTGCAGCCTGTCGTCAATCTCGTCGATGCGGCGGCGCAAATGTTCTAGATCGGACGGGATATCGGACATGGTTTCGATCGCTGAGGGGACCGCGATAGTAGTAGAGTTGCACATCGTGAAAATCAAAGAAAACGTTGACATGGCAAGCCGTCGCTTTACAGCTGGACGCTCCGTTCGATGCGGTCGGCTGCATCCGGCGGGGCGCCGCCAACCGCGCCGGTCGTGAGAACTTTGGCCCCATCTCCCGTGTCGATCTTGACTGCACCTCGCCCGCAGCGTCCCGGCCACGACTGGCCCGGCCACAGCCTTGCGATCGACGAGCCGCTCAGGCTCGATTGCGGGGTCGAACTCGGACCGTTCACGGTCGCCTATCAGACGTACGGCACGCTCAACCGGGAACGCAGCAACGCGATCCTGGTCTGCCATGCCCTGACCGGCGACCAGTATTGCGCCGATCCGCATCCGATCACCGGCCATCCCGGCTGGTGGACGACCCTGATCGGCCCCGGCGGCGTGCTCGACACCGAGCGATATTTCCTCATTTGCGCCAATGTGCTGGGCGGCTGCATGGGGACGACCGGGCCGCGCGACACCAACCCGGCGACGGGCGATGCGTGGGCGCTCGATTTTCCGGTGATCACGATCCGCGACATGGTGCGGGCCCAGAAGCTGGTCGTCGATCATCTCGGCATCGAGCAGCTGTTCTGCGTGATCGGCGGCTCGATGGGCGCGATGCAGGCCTTGCAGTGGGCGTCGAGCTACCCGGATTCGGTGTTCGCGGCGGTGCCGATCGCCGGGGCGGCGCGGCACTCGGCGCAGAACATTGCGTTCCACGAGGTCGGCCGCCAGGCGATCATGGCCGATCCCGACTGGTGCGGCGGGCGCTATCTGAGCCTCGGGCGCAACCCGTCGCGCGGCCTTGCGGTCGCCCGCATGGCGGCGCACATCACCTATCTGTCGGAGGCGGCGCTGCACCGCAAATTCGGCCGCAACCTGCAGGACCGCAACGCGGTGACCTATGGGTTCGACGCCGATTTCCAGGTCGAAAGCTACCTGCGTCACCAGGGCAGCACGTTTGTCGACCGGTTCGACGCCAACTCCTACCTCTACATCACCCGGGCGATGGATTATTTCGACCTTGCGGCCGAGCATGGCGGTTCGCTGCCGGCCGCCTTTGCCGGCAACCAGCCGCGCTTCTGCATCGTCTCGTTCACCAGCGACTGGCTGTTCCCGACCGCGGAGAGCCGGGCTCTCGTGCACGGCCTCAATGCGGTCGCCGCCAATGTCAGCTTTGTCGAGATCGAGACCGACAAGGGCCATGACGCCTTTCTGCTGCACGAGCCCGAATTGTTCGACACGTTGCGCGGATTCCTCACCGGCTGCGCCGAGCATCGCGGCCTGACGCGCTTTTGGCCATGAGCCGCAGCGCCGCCCTCCCGCTCGCTTCCGTCCCCGCAGCGCCGCCGACCGCCGCTTCGGACAGCGAGTTGCGGCGCGATCTTCGCCTCATTGCCGAGATGATCGAGCCGTCCGCGCGGGTTCTCGACATCGGCTGCGGCGACGGCGCGCTGCTCGCCTATCTGGCGCGCACGAAGGGGGTCGACGCGCGCGGCATCGAGCTGAGCCAATCCGGGGTCAACGCCGGCGTGCGCCATGGCCTGTCGGTGATCCAGGGCGACGCCGACCGCGACCTCGCAGCCTTTCCCGACGACGCCTTCGATGTCGTTGTGCTGAGCCAGACCCTGCAGGCGACGCGTCATCCGCGCCAGGTGCTCGAAGAGCTGTTGCGCATCGGCCGGCGCGCGATCGTGTCATTTCCGAATTTCGGCTTCTGGCATATCCGCCTCAGTCTGCTGCTGCGCGGGCGCATGCCGGTGACCGAATTGCTCGACCATCCGTGGTACGAAACGCCGAACATCCATTTGTGCACGATCCGCGACTTTGTCGCGCTGTGCGACGAGATCGGGGCGGCGATCGAGCGCAGCCTGACCCTCGACCGGCACGGCAGGCCGTTTTTTCTCGATCCGCGCGGCAGCCTTGCCAATCTTTTGGCGGAGCAGGGCGTCTTCGTACTGTCCGGCAAGCGGGGCAAGCCTCGGAGCTAGGTCGCGGAGGGAACAATGATCGTCGCCCAGCTCTCCGATCCTCACATCGTCGCGCCCGGAAAGCTGTTCCGCTGTCCCGTGCAGGGCA
>DATLTH010000348.1:0-3685 GCA_035533695.1 Allostellaceae bacterium
CTCGGCTTCGCAGATGTAGTCGATGTAATCGGTATAGATCCGGCTGTCGCTCGCCTGCTCGCCGATTTCCGTGCGGGCGCCGCCGAACAATCCGAACCGCATCACGCCTCCTCCCGCTTCTCAGCTATTTCTTGATGTCGCCGTACGGCGCGCAATCGCCACCGGCATTGCCGGCGCGATCAGGACCGGGCGGCCCAAGAGCCCGGGCCGGCCCGGCCGGGAGCCCGCCGACCAGAATCGCGGCGGCGAGAGGCCCCAAGAAGCGCGGTCTTGCCATCGTTCATCCCCTCTCATTCGTCCGCCGACTGTAACCCATTGGGACGACGAGACGCCGGGCAAAATTGCCGCGAGTTGCGTCGGACGAGGCGACGAAATCGGAGGTCGCGACGCCGATTGCCGCTTGAGGAAGCCGTAACGTCAGCGAAATTGCGGCATGACCTCCTGGCACAAGAGGCGGATCGCGTTCAGCACGCGGTCGTGCGGAATGAGGCCGCCGCAGTTCAGTTCGGCGAGGATGCCGTCGAAGCCGACCTCGCGCTGCAGTTCTTTCAGCCGCGCCGCGACGCTGTCAGGCGTCCCGACGATGACGTTGCCGCCGAGTGCGTCGGCATAGGTGAGGGTGCGCAGATGCTCGGCCCGGTCGATGAACGACTGCCTCCCGGAGCGCCGCGCCGATTCGGCGATCAACTCGTATTGCAGGCGGTAGAAGTGGGTGACGCTCGCTTCCGCTTCGGCGCGGGCGCGCTCCTCGGTCTCGGCGATGTAGATCGGCGCCGAGACATAGGCCGTGCCCCGGCCGGGATGGCCGGCCGCTCTCCACCCCTCCTGATAGCTGGCGATTTGCGGCGCCACATCGGGCCAGGTCACATGGCGGGTGCTGGCAAACACCGGATAGCCCTGCGCACCGATCGCCGGAAACGTGTCGGGCGTCGAGGCGGCAATGCGGATCGGCGGCATCCGGTTATGGTAGGGGTGCGGCACGCAGGCGACGTTGTCGAAATGGTGGAATTTCCCCGCGTACGAGAAACGCGGCGCGCTCCACGCCCGCGTGACGATGTCGAAAATCTCGGCAAAGCGCTCGCGGCTTTCGTCGTAGGGCACCTGATAGGCGTCGTAGGTGCTGACGACGCCGCTGCGCCCGATGCCGAAAATCAGGCGGCCCCGGCTGATCTGGTCGACCGTCGCGGCCTCTTCGGCGAGGCGCAGCGGATGGCACAGCGGCAAAACCTGGACCGCGATGCCGATCTGCATCCGGCTGGTGCGCGCGGCGATCGCGCTGGCGATCGCCAGCGGCGCCGACAGATGGGTGCGCTCTGGCGCAAAGTGGATTTCGGCCAGCCACATCACGTCGAGGCCCCAGCGCTCGGCGGCGTCGACCTGCGCCATCGCCTCGTCGAAAGCGTCGCCGTCACTGCGCCCCGGCAGTGAGGGAAACTCGTGGAACATGCCGAATTCCATCAGGCTTCTCCTTGCCCGGCCGGTCAGATCAACAGCCGCGCCAGATGGGCGGCCGGATAGCGGGTTCCGGCGGCGGCGCCGAGGGCGAAGACGTGCTCAAGCGCATCTTCGGTATCGGCCGACAGCCGGAGCGCGGCGGCGCCGGCGTTCTCCACCACTCGCTCGACATGGCTGGTGCCAGGGATCGGGACGATGAACTTGCGGCGGGACAATATCCAGGCCAGCGCCAATTGTGCCGGGGTGCAGCGTTCGGCTGCAGCATGCGCCTTCACCTCCTCGACGAGCGCCAGGTTATGCCGCAGGTTGTCGCCCTGAAAGCGCGGCATGTTGCGGCGTGCGTCGCGCTCCTGGAGCGTATCCGGCCCGCTCACCGTGCCGGTCAGAAAGCCGCGTCCCAAGGGGCTGTAGGCGACAAAACCGATGCCGAGTTCTTCGCATACCGGCAGGATATCGGCCTCGACATCGCGCGACCACAGCGAATACTCGACCTGCACCGCGCTCATCGGATGGGTCGCGTGCGCCCGCCGGATCGTCGCCGCGCCGGCTTCGCAGATGCCGAGATGGCGCACCTTTCCCGCCGCTATCAGCTCGGCCATCGCGCCGACCGTGTCCTCGATCGGCACGTCGGCGTCGACGCGGTGGATGTAATAGAGGTCGATCACGTCGGTCTCGAGCCGCTTCAGGCTCTTGTCGCAGCATTCCTTGACGTATTCGGGGCGGCCGTCGGCAAAGCGCGGACCGCCTTGCAGACCGACGTTGCCGAACTTGCTGGCGATCACATAATCGGCGCGGTGGCCAGCGACGGCACGGGCGATCAACTCCTCGTTGCGCCCGGCGCCGTAAGCGTCGGAGCTGTCGAGAAAATCGACGCCGAGCTCGCGCGCCCGCCGGATCGTCGCGATGCCGGAATCGGGGTTGGGCTCGCCGTAGAACGGCGTCATCGTCGCGCAACCCAATCCGATCGCCGACACCTCCAACCCGCCGAGACTGCGCCGCTGCATATTGCTCTCCTCGCTTGGACATTGCGCGCGGCACAGTATGATCGCGCGCCATCGATGCCAACTTGCTTCGCCAAACGGGGGAGAGAAGCCATGCCACGCTACCAGCAACTCGACGAAAGCCAGCTCAACGACGCACAACGCCGCGTCTACAACGAATGCAAGGCTGGCCCGCGCGGCTCGGTGCCGCCGCCGGTGCATGTCTGGCTGAAAAGCCCGGGCCTCGCCGAGAACGCCCACAAGCTCGGGGCCCACGTCCGCTTCGGCACCGATTTCACGCCACAGCAGACCGAGATCGCGATCCTGATGACCGCGCGCTACTGGACCGCGCAGTTCGAGTGGGCGGCGCATGTCCGGCTGGGATTGCAGGCGGGCCTCACGCAGGACCAGATCGACGCGATCGCCGAGCGCAAGACGCCGCAATTCAGCGACCCCGACGACCGGCTCGTCTACGATTTCTGCCATGACTACTACGCCGACCACCGGGTCGACGACGCCACCTACGAGCGGGTCGTCAAGCGCTGGGGCGACAAGGGCATCGTCGATCTGGCCGGCCTCATCGGCTACTACTCGTTCGTCTCGGTCACCCTCAACACCTTCGAGGTCCCGACCCCGCCGGGCGCGAAATTGCTCGGGAAATAGAGCCGCGCGGCGGCTAACCCCGCCGATCGGTCTTCCGATGCGTCTCAGCGATTTCGATTTCGAGCTGCCGCGTGCGCTGATCGCCGACCGGCCGGCCGAGCCGCGCGAGGCGGCGCGGCTGCTGGTATTGCCGGCCAAAGGCGGCGTCGCCGACCGGCATATCGCCGACCTCCCGGAACTGCTGCGGCCGGGCGACCTCTTGGTGTTCAACGACACCAAGGTGATCCCGGCGCGGCTCGTCGGGCGGCGCGGGCTGGCGACGGTCGAGATTACCCTGGCGCGCGATCGGGGCGGCGGCGTCTGGCAGGCCTATGCCAAGGGCGCTCGCCGCCTCAAGCCCGGCGACCGGCTCGACTTCGCGGCGGATTTCGCGGCAGATTTCGCCGCCGAGGTAATCGAGAAGACCCCCGAGGGCGAGGTGGCATTGCGCTTTGCGTGCGAGGGCGCGGCCTTCCGCGCGGCGCTTTTCCGCTATGGCGCCATGCCGCTGCCGCCCTACATCAAGCGGCCCCGGGGAGGTCCTCCGGACGGGGACGCGCAGGACCGCAGCGACTACCAGACGATGTTCGCCCGCGCCGAGGGCGCCG
>DATLTH010000349.1:0-5448 GCA_035533695.1 Allostellaceae bacterium
CGCTGACCGCCGGACAGCAAAAGGCCGCCCGGGCAAGGGCGGCCTTCCTGAAGGGTGGCTTGCGGCGGTTCAGCGCGCGGTGTGCGGCGGGGTCGTGATGGTGCGGAACTCGTCGAGGCCTTCGCTGGCGCGCTTGTGCAGGATCTCGGCCGCGCTGTTGCCCGCCTTGGTCGCGATCGTCGCGATCTCGCGCCCGCGATTGACGCTTTTGTCGAGCATCTTCTTGACGTTTTCAGCGTTCTTGGCGAGGCGGTCCTCGGTCGAGGCGGGCGTCGCCATCATATCGCGCATCAACGTCGAAAACCCTTCGAAGACCTCGCGGGTCATTTCGATCTGGGCGCGCGCAACCGCCTGCACGCCATCGACGGCCGCCTGGTTGGCCTGGCTCAGCGCCTCGATGTTGCGGCGCTGCGCCGCCCAGGCCGCTTCGACATCAAGCGGGCGAAATCGGAAATCGGCAAAGAGCTTGGTCATGTCGAAATCGAACGGATTGGGGCGAGCATCTGCCATGGTGGGGATCCCGGATAAAGGCGTTACGATTTGTGCATTGCACAACGCCAATATCGGGACTGGCTCTTGTCCGGTCAAGTAATTTTTGCAATGCAGCAAAACGCGTCAAGGTTGCGCCGTCGCGAGGCCGCCGCGCCGCCGGGCGCCCCGTCCGTACCAGCGCTCGACCGCACGCAGCCGCCGGTCGAGCACCGCCATCGTCGGCGCGAGGTCCGGCGTATCGTCGCGCAACCACACGCGCGCCGCCGCCAGATAGGCTGCCGCGGTCAGCTTCAGCGCCACGGTTCCGCCCAGGCCGTAGACCGAAATTCCGGCGGCTTCGAGCATCCAGCCGATCGAGCGCAGCAATCGCGCGCCCGCGGCAAGGGCGGCGAGCGGATCGGTCGGCAATTCGCGGCCGAGCACCTCGAGCGCCGCGCGATGGGGCCCCAGTGCGTCGAATCGCCGCATCAAAAGGTCGAACACGCGGTCGCGCGGGCGCTCGTCCGCTTCGGCTTCGACCGGAGATGCCAGGACCGTCTCATCGATCCGCCGCAGGAACGCACACAGGATTTCGGGCTTCGAGCGGAACTCGCGGTAAAGGCGCAGGATCGGAAGATCGGCCGCGGCGGCGATCTCCGCCATCGAAAGCCGCCGCCATCCCTGCTCTGCAATCAACTGCAGCGTGGCGTCGATGAGGCGATCGCGATCGCTCGCCGCCGCTGACGCCGCCCCACCCGACACCCGCGGCGACCGGCTTTTTGCCATCGCTGCCGCTCCCTCAGTTGGCCAGTTCGCGCGACCGCACCGTCGCCGCGGCGACCGCGCGTTCAAGGAGTTCGGCCATGCCGTGCTCGCCCATCAGAATGTCGAGAGCGGCGCGCGTCGTGCCCCCCGGGCTGGTGACGTTCTCGCGCAGCCGCGCCGGCATTTCGGGCGATAGCTGCGCCAGCTCGCCGGCCCCGGCGACCGTCGCGCGCGCCAGGCGCAACGCGAGATCGGGGTCGAGCCCGACGCGCACGCCAGAAGCGGCCAAGGCCTCGATCAGCAGGAACACATAGGCGGGGCCGCTGCCGGACACCGCGGTCACCGCATCCATCAGCGCCTCGTCCTCGACCCAGGCGCTTTCGCCGATCGCGGAAAGAAGCGCGTCGCAGAGGCGGCGCTGTTTGTCGCCGACCCGCCGGTTGGGGCAGGCGACGGTGATCGCGCGGCCGATCGCGGCCGGCGTGTTGGGCATGCAGCGGATGATCGCCGCGTCGTCGCCGAGGTGCCGGGCGAGGCCGGCGATGGTCTTTCCGGCGGCGATCGACATGAAAAGCGTCTGCGGCCGCACCCAGCGGCGATAGGGAGGCAGCACGTCGTCCATCGCCTGCGGCTTGACCGCAAAGACGATCGCGTCGGGTGCCAGCTCAGCCGGCAGCTCATCCGCACTGCGATGCCACGCTATTGCGGCCTTGGGCGGACCGCCGCTTGTGAAACGGAGGTCGGGCATCCCGGCCGGCTCAACAACGATGAAGTGTTCCGCGGCCTCGCGCGCAACCCAACCGCGCAGCATCGCCGTGCCCATCTGACCGCAGCCGACGAGGATGATCGTGCCCGCCCTAGTTCCGCCTGAGTCTGGAACGCTCATATCGGCCCGTCTGCGTCATTGCGAGCGGAGCGAAGCAATCTCGTTCCCGCGTCGTCGAGATTGCTTCGTCGCGGCGCTCCTCGCAATGACGATCTTGGTGTTTACCAGTCAGGCCTCGCCGATCGGTTCGATCATTGCCGTCGCCATCGCCTCCTCGGGCGGCTTGCCGCCCCAGATCACCAGCTGGAAGGCCGGATAGAAGCGCTCGCACTCCGACACGGCGATGTCGACGAGATCCTCGACCTGTTCCGAACTCGCGGTGCCCCCGCCGCGCAGCAGCACCGCATAGCGGAAGGCGGGCGAGGCGTCGCCGGCGGCGAGATCGAAATGCCCGAGCCACAGCCGTTCATTGGCCAGCGCCAGCAGCTCATACAGCGGGCCGCGCCGCCGCTTTGGCACCTTCATGTCGAAGCCGCAGGAAAAATGCAGCGCGCTCAGCTCTTCCTGCCACAGGAAATACAGCCGGTAGTCGCACCAGCGGCCGGAAATCTCGACGATCATTTCCTCTTCGCTGGCGCGGTCGTGCGCCCAATCGTTGGCGACGACGATTTCTTCGATGAGGTCGATCGGGTTGCCGGTGGGAGAATGAACTTCCACCATTGAGACAGAGGTCATCGCGCCCTCCTTGGAGGCGACTCGAAAAGACGGGACGGCAGACCTGTCGGCTCGATCATCCTGCTTCACACGCCTCAGAACGGTTTGAGGGCGAGGAAAAACTCGATCCAAAGCTACGCTGCCAAAGCTTGGCGATCGTGGCAAGACTAGATTTAGCGGTGCAGCGGGTTTCTGCCTCAGGAAGTTGAGGACCGAGGCTCCCCGGCAGCGAGTTGCGCCTCCAAAGCCTCGACGCGCCGCAGCAGCAGTTCCTGTTCCTCGCGGGCCTTGGCCGCCATCGCCTTGACCGCCTCGAACTCCTCGCGGCTGACGAGGTCCATCCCGGCCAGCACCCGTTCGAGCTGATCGCGCAGGCGCGCCTCAACTTCGCCGCGAACCCCGGCGATGGCGCCGACCGCACCTGAGGCGACCCGGGCGACATCGTCGAAAAACCGGTTCTGGCTCTGCATCCGAAAAATCCTCGATGCCGCGCGTTCGTGCGCCCGTTCGCATCCTCAACCGCGCGCCTATTCCGCCGCGCTCTTCTGCGTGTCGGCGGCGCGGCGGGCCGCATGGCGGTCGATCTCGGCCTGGATTGCCGCACTGGCCTGGCCGGTAAAGTCGACATGACGGCTGGTCGCATAATCGTAGCTGCCGCGCAGCAGCTCGCGGCTGCCTTGAAAATGCGGGTGCACGAAGCGCGCCATCAACTCGTAGCTGCGCTTTGTCGCCTCCCAATCGGCCCAGTTCTGCGCCAATTCGCAGATCGCCCCAAACCCGCCGGAACCCTTCATCAGCCGGTCGATATAGGCGATCGCGTCGTCGGGGGTGCCGATGCAGGCGGTGCCGGTTTCGATCAGCCATTCGGCCGCATCGCCGACATCGCCGGGGATGATCGGGAAGGTCGCGACGTCGCGGAAATACTGGGCGAAGGCTTCGACGCCGAAATTGACGTTACGCCGCGCCTGTTCGCGCGTCTCCGCGACATGAAACAGGCCGACGACGCGCCAGTTCTTGCGGTCCGGTACGTGCCCGTTGGCGCGCGCGGTCTCCTCGTAAAGGCCCCAGTTGCGCGTGTGCGCCTCCATCGCCATTGGGCTGGTGCCGCCGATCGACAGCATGCCGACGCCGTATTTCCCCGACAGGTACGAGCCCGACGGCGAGCGCGCCGCGGCGACCGCCAGCTCCATGTGCGGCTGGGTATAGGGACGCAGTTGCAGCTGCGCATCGGTCAGGTTGAACCAGTCGGTCTTGCTGGTGACGGTCTCGCCGTTGAGCAGCCGGACGATGACGTCGAACGATTCGTTCATCATCCGGCGCTGGTCGTCGGGGTCGATGCCGATCTTTAAGGCGTCGTGCACCAGCGCACCGGGGCCGACCCCGAGCATCGCCCGCCCGCGGGTCATGTGGTCGAGCTGAACCATGCGGTCGGCCAGCATGAACGGGTTGTGATAGGGCAACGACACGACCCCGGTGCCGAGGCGGATGTGGCGGGTGCGCTGCGCCGCCGCGGCGATGAACATTTCCGGGCAGGCGATCAGTTCGAACCCGCCCGAATGGTGCTCGCCGATCCACGCCTCGTGATAATTGAGCCGGTCGAGATGCTCCAGGAGTTCGAGGTCGCGCTCCATCGACAGGGTGGGGTTTTCGTCGTGGTTATGAAACGGCGCCAGAAAGATGCCGCTTCTCAGGTAGGGATCGCTCATGTCGCGGTGCCTCGCCAAAGTCTCACAAGAGCCCCGTGGAGCCCCGGGGAGCCCCGTATGCGGTGATCGTCGGCGATTGCCCCCGGTTCGGGCAAGCGATTTCCGGCAAGCGATTTCCGGCGTGGCCGTTCCAAGGGCGCCGCGGACGCCCGTGGCGCGGTCAGCGGAGCCGCCCGATCAACGCCTGCGCCGCGGCCGGAGCGCGCAGCTTGGCGCCGTTGATGAAATAGAGGAAGCAGTCATGGCCCGCCGCTGCCCAGGCGCGCAGGCGCACGGCCGCAGCATCGAGCGCCTCGGGCGGATAGCCGGTTTCCTCGATCTCCGCGCAGCGCCGCAGCCGCAGATAGGCGAAATCGGCGGTCAGCTCGTCAAAGTCCGGATAGGTCGCGTCGTCGACGAGCGCAAGCGCGATCCGCCGCTCGCGCAGCAGCTCGACAAAGGCGGGCGTGCGAAAGCTCGGGTGGCGGACCTCGACGACATGGCGCAGCGCGCGGCCGCCGAGTTCGGCCGGCAGCAGGTCGAGAAACGCCGCGAAATCGGCCGGGTCGAACGCCAGCGTCGCCGCGAACTGCCACAGGATCGGCCCGAGCTTGTCCTCGAGGTCGAGGAGGCCGCTGGCAAAAAACCGTTCCATATACGGCGCCGCACTCGCCAGTTCGCCGCGATGCGTGAGGAACCGCGGCCCCTTCAACGAGAACATGAAATCGTCCGGCGTCTCGTCACGCCACTTCTTGAAGCTCGCCGGGGTCTGGATGCGGTAGAAGGTGCCGTTGATCTCGATCGCGGTGACCTGGCGGCTGGCAAAGCCGAGCTCCTCCGCCTGGCGCAGCCCCTTCGGGTAGAAGGCGCCGCGCCATGGCGGGTAGACCCAGCCGCCGATGCCGACCCCTATTCTGCCGCTGTCGCCCATCGCCTGTTCAGTTGTAGACTGGACGCATCACCAGCCAAAGGAGAAAGCCATGCCAGTCAAAGCCGGAGTGGTTCGCGCCGGATCGCGCAACACCAGACGAGGCGCCGCCGAGACGT
>DATLTH010000350.1:0-5000 GCA_035533695.1 Allostellaceae bacterium
CTTCGACATGTCGGAATACATGGAGCGGCACACCGTCTCGCGCCTCATCGGCGCGCCGCCGGGTTATGTCGGGTTCGACCAGGGCGGGCTCCTCACCGACGCGATCGACCAGCACCCGCACAGCGTCCTGTTGCTCGACGAGATCGAGAAGGCCCACCCTGACCTGTTCAACATTCTGCTTCAGGTCATGGATTACGGCAAGCTGACCGACCACAACGGCAAGAATGTCGATTTCCGCAACGTGATCCTGATCATGACGACCAACGCCGGCGCCGCCGAACTGGCCAAGCAGGCGATCGGCTTCGGGAGCGGCATCCGCACCGGCCACGACGAGGAAGCGATCAACCGGATGTTCACGCCGGAATTCCGCAACCGGCTCGATGCGACGATTTCGTTCGGGGCCCTGGCGCCGGAGACGATCGGCCGGGTCGTCGACAAGTTCGTCTTGCAGCTCGAAGAGCAGCTGGCCGACCGCAACGTCACGATCGAACTCAACGCCGATGCGCGCTCCTGGCTGGCGATCAAGGGCTACGATCCGCTGTTCGGCGCTCGCCCGCTCGCCCGCATCATCCAGGAGCACATCAAGAAGCCGCTCGCCGAAGAACTGCTGTTCGGGCAATTGGCGAAAGGCGGCGTGGTCATGGTGTCGGCCGACAAGGAGGCGGACAAGCTGGTCTTTGCGTTCCGGCCGCGCCCGCCCGCGACCCCGGCCGAGCCGAAAGAGGCCGAGCTGGTCGAGTAGCCGCAGCATCTGCGACGCGGTCATTGCCGAGCGCGCTGCGTTGCGTCGCAAGCTCTGCGCTCTCTATACGGTTCTCATCGCCGCCAACCTTGGCGCCTGGGGCTGGGCCTTCGCGGCGCTTGACAGCCACGCGGCGCTGCTTGGAACGGCGCTGCTCGCCTACGGTTTCGGGCTGCGCCACGCGGTCGATGCCGACCACATCGCGGCGATCGACAACGTCACGCGCAAGCTGATGCAGGACGGCAAGCGCCCGGTCGCGGTCGGTTTTTTCTTTGCGTTGGGGCACTCCTCGATCGTGCTCGTCGCCGCGACCGTGATCGCCGCAAGTGCGACGACGCTGCAGCATCGCTACCCCGGGCTCGTCGCCGCCGGCGGCGCCATCGGCACGACGGTTTCGGCGGCGTTTCTGTTGGCGATCGCGGTCGTCAACGCCGCTTTGATGGTCAACATCTATCGGCTGTTCGCGACGGTCAGACGCGGCGGCGCCTATCGCTCCGACGAACTCGATGCGTTCCTCGCCCGCCGCGGCCTGCTCGCGCGGGTGCTGCGCCGGCTGTTTTCACTGATCTCGCATAGCTGGCAGATGTACCCGCTCGGCGTGGTGTTCGGCCTCGGCTTCGATACCGCGACCGAGATCGGGCTGTTGGGGATCGCCGCCGCAGCGGCCGTCAAGGGAATGCCGATCTGGTCGATCCTGGTATTCCCGGCGTTGTTCGCCGCCGGCATGTCGCTGGTCGATACCACCGACGGCGTGCTGATGCTCGGCGCCTATGGCTGGGCCTTCGCCAACCCGGTGCGCAAGCTCTACTACAATCTGACGATCACCGGCATGTCGGTCGTTGTTGCGCTGCTGGTCGGCAGCTTCGAGGCGCTCGGCCTCGTCGCCGATCGGCTGGGCCTCGCCGGCGGGCTGTGGGACGTGGTCAACGCCGCGAACGACAATCTCGGGACGTTGGGCTACGTCATCATCGCGCTCTTTGTTGCCAGCTGGGTCCTGTCGATGCTGGTTTATCGCCTGATGGGGTACGACAAGATCGGCGGGTGAGCCGGCGCGACGACGTCGCGATCGTCACTCCGGCGGCGGCGCGGGGATGACACTGGCGCGCGCCCCGGAATTGCGGCGGCGCCACAGGCGGTTGCTTTCGATCGCCTGCCAGATCGCGATCGCCGGCAATCCGATCGCGAGGTCGCGGCCGCGCTTCAGCAGCGATAGCGCCAGCGACATTTCCGGGCTCAGGCCAAATCCTGCGCCCAAGAGGATGTAGGCGCCTTCCTGCACCCCGACCGCCTGAGGAACAGCGAACGCCACGGTGCGGATCGCGTAGAGCAGGCTTTCGATCACCAGCACGGCACCAAAAGACAGGGGCTCGCCGGCCAGCCGCAATGCCAGCCAAACCTCGACGGCGCTGGCGATCCAGCAGGCGAGATGCACCGCCGCGCTCGCCGACAGCCGGCCGCGATGGCGGTAGATCGCCGCCAATGCCGCGTGCAACGCCGCCGCCCCCGCGGCGCTGCGTTCGGCCCAGCCATCGCCGAGAATCCGGGCGATGCGGTCGAAATAGGTCAAGCCGCGGCGCTGCGCCAGAATGAAGGCGGCGGCGCAGAACGCCGCAACGGCGAGGCCGAGCAATACCGGAGCGGCGGCCCGCGTATCCGGCTGCAAGCGGACGAGCAGGATCAGCCCCAGCGCGGTGTAGGCCAGTTGGGCGACGAATTCGAGCGTCACGTCGACGATCGTGCTGGCCACGGCGAGGGTTCCCGGCACGCCGGCCAAGGTCAGCGCGCGGGTGCCGAGCACGTAGCCGCCGACTTGCGACAGCGGTAAGGCCTCCGATCCGGAATCACGCAGCAGCCGCGCCCACATGACTTTCCCGGCGGGGGCGCCGGGCAGCAAAATGCGCCAGGCAAGGCCCATTGCGGCGGTCACCATCAGGTGGATCACGCAGACCGCGACAAAGCCGGCGATGCCGATCGACAGCAGCGAGCGGGTGACCGCTTCGGCCCCAAAATAGCCGACGAGCGCCGCCATCGCCGCCACCCCTGCGATGGCGGCCAGAATGGGCCACGGCTTCATCGCCGATGACAGCCCGTGATGCGATCCCTGGCGCTCATGCCGAGCCGGCGATCTCCGGCATCTGCCGGCTGCGGAAAAATCGGCGCACAAAGCCGATCAGCCGCGGCACGACCTGCGGGCGCAACAGGCGCGGGTCGTAACCTGCCATGCGTCGCCGGTTTTCCTCGAGGCACAAGCCGAACAGCGCGCCCGGCGACAAATCGATGCCCGCCACCGCCTTGCTGCCCGTCACCGTGAAGTTGTTGTCCTGCGGGGTCTCGTCGCGCGAGGCGCCGGCGCCGCGGGCCAGACCGATACGCTCCCACACCAGGAAAATCCACACCGCCATGACCTTGCACCAGAACCACGGCCGCCGCCACCAGGCGAGGTTGCGGCGATGCCAGGCGACCCAATTGACGAAGAACAGGATATGGCGGGCTTCCTCCTGCATGATCGGCTCGAAGGTGTCGACCAGTTCCGGCGGGAAGAAGCGCGAGCGCCTGGCCAGGGCGAACAGGCCGAAGGCGAAAAAGCTGTCGATGCATTCGCTAAAGCCGGTCACCATGAAGGCCCACTCGCGGTGCGGCGGCGGGAGGTATGCGGGCTCGGGCCCGAGCCTGATGCCATAGGCCTCGACCAGGTTGGAGAGCACCCGCTTGTGACGCCCTTCCTCGAACCCGTTGAGCAGCACCGCTTCGCGCAACAGCGGGTCATTGACCGCAGCGGCATAGCTCGCGACACGGATGCTGGCCTTGCCCTCGGTCTGCACGGCGATGTCCCAGATCGGCAGCGCGACGAGCCGGCCGCGCGCTTCCTCGTCGAGCTTTGGCCAGTCGATCACCGCCGGCTTGTATGGGTTGTGGGTGTCGAGCAGCATCCGGCAAAAGGCAATCTTGTGGGCTTCGCTGCCGGGGCGAAGCGAGCCGCCGGTCGGCACCATAGAGCGGCCGCTCGGCTTGTCGCCGGGCGCAAGGAGCGCGTTGTCCGTCACGGAATCCAAATCCCCCGTTTGGCTTCAAGCCGAGCAGCGCGTCCCCGCTGGCGTTGACTCGCCGAGAGCGCTCCCCTATATAGCGGCCTCCGCCCAACCAAGGCAGTTCCCGTTTGAGAGGGTGCCGTGAAGCGCACTTATCAGCCAAGCCGGCTTGTCCGCAAGCGCCGCCACGGCTTTCGTTCGCGCATGGCCACTCCGGGCGGGCGCCGGGTGCTGGCGGCGCGCCGCGCGAAAGGCCGCAAGCGGCTGTCTGCCTGACTCTTCGCCTGCGGCGCTCGGCCGCGCCTTGCCGCCGATCCGGCGGCATCCCTCCGGATAAATCGGGATAGCGATGGCAAGTGGGCTTGCAAGGCTCAAGGCCCGCGCCGATTTCCTGCGTGTTGCCGCGGGACGGCGGCGGGCTGCGCGACCGGGCCTCGTGTTGCAGATGGCGCCCCGGCCCTCCGGGGACGGCGCGGCGACCGGGGTGCGGGTCGGGTTCACCGCAAGCCGCAAGGTCGGAAACGCCGTGGTCCGCAATCGGGCGAAGCGGCGATTGCGGGCGGCCGCGACGGACGTGTTGGAGCGTCGCGGGCGTCCGGCGACCGATTATGTGCTGATCGCGCGCGCCGGCACCGGCGAGCGCCGCTATGCGGATCTGGTCGGCGATCTCGAGTCGGCGCTGCGCCAGGTGAGCGGGCGTCGCGGCGAGGAGAGTTGACATGAGCTCTGACGGCAGCGTGAGCCGCATGCTGGGATTGGCCATCCGCGGCATGATTCGCGCTTACCAGCTGCTGGTCGCGCCGCTGTTGCCGCCCTCGTGCCGATACGAGCCGAGTTGCTCGCACTATGCCGCCGAGGCGGTCGCGCGGCACGGGCCGTGGCGCGGGACGTTGCTCGCGGCGCGGCGACTGGCGCGCTGTCACCCGTGGGGCGGCAGCGGCTACGACCCGGTCCCCGCCGAGCCGCGGCGCTGAGCCGAGCGCGCGCCTCTCGCCCATGGACCAGCGCAATCTTCTGCTCGCGATCGCCCTCTCGGTCGGCATCCTCATTGGTTTGCCGATGCTGTTCGCGAAGCTGCATCTGGTGACCCCGACGCCGGTTCCCGCGCCGTCGACAGCAACCGCGTCCTCGACGGCAACGCCCTCGGCGGCAACGCCCGGTACGCCGGCAGCCGATCAACCGCCGGCCACCGCCCAGGGCGGCGCGGCAACGCCGATGCCGGAGACGCG
>DATLTH010000351.1:0-4602 GCA_035533695.1 Allostellaceae bacterium
CTGCCGTTACGACCCCTGGTTCATCGAACGCATCCGCGAGATCGTCATGGCGGAGGAGCGGGTCCGCCAGGGCGGACTGCCCGATGACCCGGCGGGTTTGCTGCGGCTGAAGAAGATGGGATTTTCCGACGCCCGCCTGGCCAAGCTCGCGGGAACGAGCGAGGCTGAGACGACAGACTTGCGGCACCGGCTCGGCTTGCGCCCGGTCTACAAGCGGGTCGATACCTGCGCCGCCGAGTTTGCCTCGCTGACCCCGTATATGTACTCCTGCTACGAGGGCGACGGGCTCAGCCCACCCGAATGCGAGGCCGACCCGAGCGCGCGCGACAAGGTGATCATCCTCGGCGGCGGACCCAACCGGATCGGCCAGGGGATCGAATTCGACTATTGCTGCGTCCATGCCGCCTACAGCCTGTCGGCGGCCGGCATCGAGACGATCATGGTCAACTGCAACCCGGAGACCGTCTCGACCGATTACGACACCTCCGACCGGCTCTATTTCGAGCCGCTGACCGCCGAGGACGTGATCGAGATCGTCCGGGTGGAACAGACGCGCGGGCGGCTCTTGGGCGTCATCGTGCAGTTTGGCGGGCAGACCCCGCTCAACCTCGCCAAGGCATTGGAACGCGCGCAGATCCCGATCCTCGGCACCTCGCCCGATGCGATCGATCTGGCCGAGGACCGCCAGCGCTTTCAGCTCCTGCTGCGCGAATTGGGACTGCGCCAGGCCGACAACGGCACCGCCTATTCGCCGGCGGAAGCCGAGGCGATCGCCCAGCAGATCGGCTACCCGGTGGTGATCCGGCCGTCTTATGTGCTCGGCGGGCGGGCGATGGAGATCGTCCACGATAATGCCGGGCTCGGCCGCTACATCCGCCGCGCCGTCATCGTCTCGGGCGCCAGCCCGGTATTGATCGACCGCTACCTGCAGAACGCGATCGAGGTCGATGTCGACGCCGTCGCCGATGGCGAGGCGGTCTATGTCGCCGGGATCATGGAGCATATCGAGGAGGCCGGCATCCATTCCGGCGACAGCGCCTGCTCGCTGCCGCCCTACAGCCTCGATGCCGAGACGATCGCCGAGATCGAGCGCCAGACCGTCGCGCTGGCCCGGGGGCTCAACGTCGTCGGGCTGATGAATGTCCAGTTCGCGGTCAAGGAGGGCGATGTCTACGTGCTCGAAGTCAACCCGCGCGCCTCGCGCACCGTGCCGTTCGTCGCCAAGGCGACCGGCGTGGCGATCGCCAAGATCGCGGCGCGCATCATGGCCGGCGAAAAGCTTTCGGCACTGCTCCCGGACACGGCCCGCCAGCGGGCGCACGGCCATGTCGCGGTCAAGGAGGCGGTGTTTCCGTTCGCGCGCTTCCCGGGGGTCGATCTCATTCTCGGGCCGGAGATGAAATCAACGGGCGAGGTGATGGGCCTCGACCGCGATTTCGGGCGGGCCTTCGCCAAGTCGCAGCTCGGCAGCGGCACCGATCTGCCGCTCAGTGGCTGCGTCTTCGTCTCGGTGCGCGATTCGGACAAGGCGGCCTTGATCGAGCCGTGCCGGCAGCTCGCCCTCTGGGGCTTCGAGCTGCTCGCGACGCACGGCACGGCATTGAAGCTCGGCGAAGCGGGCGTGCCGGTCAGCCTCGTCAACAAGGTGCAGGAAGGCCGGCCCGACATCGTCGACGAGATGCGCAGCGGCCGGGTCCAGCTGGTTTTCAACACCACCGAGGGCACCCAGGCGATCGCCGACAGCTTCAGTCTGCGGCGCACCGCGCTGACCCATGGCATCCCCTACTACACGACCGTCGCCGGCGCCCGCGCCGCGGTGCAGGCGATCGGCGCGCTGCGCGAGGGCTGTCTTGAAGTTACGCCTCTGCAAGCCTACGTTTGAGCGCTTGTCCGGCTAGCAAGGTACGCCCCCCAGTTGATGAGCAAGATCCCCATGACCGTCGACGGGTACGCCCGGCTGCAAGAGGAGCTGAAGCGCCTCAAATCGGTCGATCGTCCGGCGGTTATCCGCGCCATCGCCGAGGCGCGCACGCATGGCGACCTGGCGGAAAACGCCGAGTATCACGCCGCGCGCGAGCGCCAGAGCTTTATCGAAGGCCGCCTCGGCGAGCTCGAGGACAAGATCGCTCGGGCCGAGGTCATCGACGTCTCGAAATTGTCGGGCTCGGTGATCAAGTTCGGCGCGACCGTGACGCTCGCCGACGAGGAAACCGACGAGGAGCAGACCTTCCGGATTGTCGGCGAGGACGAAGCCGACATCAGAAACGGCCGGCTCTCGGTCACCTCGCCCCTGGCGCGCGCCCTCATCGGCAAGGGCAAGGGCGACAGCGTCGAAGTGTCGACCCCGCGCGGCAACAAATCCTACGAGGTCGTCACCGTCCTTTTCGCGTAGACGCGGCCCCGCTGTTTGTCATTGCGAGCCCCCGGGTCCGGCCGATGGCCGGCCCGAGGATAAACTGCGCGAAGCAATCTCGACGAGATCGCTTCGTCGCCTATCGGCTCCTCGCGATGACGAGTTCTTACGACGGCGCTGCCTCGACCGGCATCTCCGCAAACGGCACGCCGGGGGCGGATTTGGAGACGCGCAATACCAGGGCCGATTTGACGTGGGCGACGTTGGGCGCTGCGGTCAGCCGGGCGCTCAGAAACCGCTGATAGCTGTCCCAGTCGGGCGCGACGATCTTCAACAGGAAATCGGTTTCGCCGGCGAGCATGTGGGCTTCGCGCACTTCCGGGTAGCCGGCGATCAGATTTTCGAACGCCTGCAGGTCGGCCTCGGCCTGGCTCAAGAGGCCGATCTGGGCAAACACCGTGACCGCGAAGCCGAGCGGCTCCTCTGCAAGGTCGGCATGATAGCCGCGAATGAGCCCGGCCATCTCGAGCGCGCGCACCCGGCGCAGACAGGGCGGCGGCGAGATGCCGACGCGCTGCGCCAGCTCGATATTGGTCATCCGGCCGTCCTCCTGCAGGAGCCGCAGGATGTGTCGGTCGATACGGTCGAGCTTAGGCCCGCGCATGCTGATACCGTTCTGTTCGGCGACCGGGGGGCGAAATCGCCGCGAGCATAGAAATTTCGCCGTGACGGCGCAATTTTGTTGCGTGCGGCCGAGCCGCTTGTTGCCGCAGCGTGGTTTGCGTAAACGGAACGCATGGTCGCCCTGTCTCGCGCCGACGATGCCGAACGCCGCCCGGAGCCGAGCGACCCGAGCCCGCTCGTGTGGGTGCTGCATGACGGCAAGCCCGGCATGGCAAGCCAGGCGCTTGGGCTTGCCGAGGCGACCGGCTTTCCGTTTGTCGAAAAACCCCTGGCGATCCGCCCTCCCTGGGGCTGGCTGCCGCCGCTTCTTTGGCTGATGCCGCTTCGCGCGGCGCGCGCAGGCGACGCGGGATTGGCCCCGCCCTGGCCCGATCTCGTCATTGGCTGCGGCCGCAACACGGTACGCCCGGCACTGGCGATCCGCCGCGCCAGCGGTGGCCGGACCCTCGCCGCGCAGGTCCAGGACCCGCGCGTCGGGCGGCGCCAATTCGACATGATGTTCGTGCCCGAGCACGACCGCCTGCGCGGCCCGCGCATTGTCGTGACCCTGGGCGCCCTGCATCGCGTGACCCCCGACCGGCTGGAAGCGGAGCGCCGGCGGTTTCCGGCATTGGAAGCGCTGCCGCGGCCGATCCTCGGCGTGTTGATCGGCGGCTCCAACCGGGCCTACCGCCTCGATCTCGCGCGCCTTGGCGAGCTCGCCGAGGCGATCGCCGCGATCCTGCGGCGTGATGGCGGGTCGGCCGTGGTGACGCCGTCGCGACGTACCGGCAGCGAGGGCGAGGCCCTGTTGCGCGAAAAACTGGCCGGCCTGCCGGCGGCGATCTGGGACGGAACCGGCGACAATCCGTATTACGCCTATCTGGCGATCGCCGACGCGCTCCTGGTCACCGCCGATTCGGTCTCGATGGTCAGCGAGGCCGCAGCAACCGGCAAGCCGGTCCATATTGTCGGCCTAAAGGGCGGCGACGCCAAATTCGCGCGGTTTCACGACGCGATGCGGCAAGCCGGCATAACCCGGCCGTTTTCGGGCACGATCGAGTACTGGTCGTACACGCCGCCCGACGACAACGCGCGGGCCGGCAGCGCCCTGCGCGCGGCGGTCTTGACGCATCTCGCGCGCCCGCATCGGGTGTAGTATCCGGCTCGTCATGGCGCTGCGCATCGAAACCTTCGACAATGTTCGCGGCGGCAACACGCTGTACAAGGCGTTGACCCATCCGCACGCCGCCCGGCCGGCATGCGCGTTGTTGGCCGAGCTGGCCCGCACGGCGCCGGTTGCGATCGTCGACCCGCATGGCGCGGCGGACGGGTTCGCCGAGATTTTCGGCTTCCCCGGCGTCGCGATCGCCGGAATCTATGTCCAGGACGTGGTGCGCATCGGCGGCACGGTGGTCGGTCATCGGGCGATGCCGATCACCGAGCTGCGGGCGTGCGGCGCGGGCTGCGTGTTCATCGCCGGGTTCGATGCCGCGCGGCTGACCGGTCAGCTGGAGCCCTATCTCCCGGCCGGCGCGCGGGTTGTCAGCCTCGATGCGATGCGCCTCCCGGAGGAGCGGCTGACC
>DATLTH010000352.1:0-3102 GCA_035533695.1 Allostellaceae bacterium
CGTCGGCCCGTCGGAGCGGCGGATGCCGCCGCGCCGGACGCGTCGGGGCCGAGCCGCTCGATTGCCCGCCGCGCGGCTTCCAGAGAGACGACGAGCGGCACCGCGCTCAGGATCGCCAACACCACGATCGCTCCGGCCGCAACCGCCGCCGCCTCGGCCCCGAGCAACCCGATCCCGAACAACGCGGCGACAACGACAACCCCCGGCAGCGCCAGGACGAGCGCGAACCCGATGCCACGGGCAAAATCTCGTCCCATCACCGAAATCCATGCCGCTCAGGGCTTGATCAGGACCGCATACATGTTGTCGCTGGTCGGCAGCCGGTCGGTCGGACCGAAGCGCACCCGGTAGCCGCAATCCTCGGCCATCGCGCGCAGGGTTTTCGGGGTGAAGTAGTTGAGGTGGTCGGGATAGCGGAAGCCGCACCATTTCGGCCCGGTGACCCGGCGGTTCAGCGAGCCGTAATTCGGCACCTTGACGATCACCGCGCCGCCCGGCTTCAGCACACGCCTTAATGCTCCCAACACGGCGCGCGGCTGCAATTCGTGCTCGAGATAGGAGCGCAGGCTGGCCGCGGTGAAGAAATCCGCGGCGAAGGTTTCCAGACCGAGCAACGCCGGCTGGTTGAGGGCGCGGCCGCCGCGTTGCCGGAACCGCGCGTCGGCCTCGGCCGCCGCCTCGGTCGAGATCTCGATGCCGAACGGGACGTAGCCCGCCGGCAGCCGCGACAATTGCCCGCCGGTGCCGCAGCCGAGGTCGACGACGTTGCCCGGCGCGGCATGGCGGGCGACGAGGTCGGCGATCTGCTTGCGCGGCAACAGCGCCATGCGCAGCCGGGTCGCCCGGCTCAAGCGAAACGACAACGGCCGGATTACGGCGCGCCGTTCCAGTTCGGCCGCGCCGGTCTTCTCCCAGGCCATCGCCGCGAACAGCGCATCGTAATCGGGCGCGCGGTCGAGATAGACGAAGGCGCAGCGGGGGCAGCGCACCAGCCGCCAGATGTCGGCGCCGTATCCGGCGATCGGCTGCGGTGCGGCCGCCGCACAGAGCGGGCAGGGACGCTCGACAACCCGCACCGTGCCGAACGGCCCGGCATGAAACTGCCCGCCGGCCGCTTCGCTTCCGGTGACGGCTGCTTCGTTCTGCTCCATGCGCGACCCGGATCGTTGACACAGAACGGCGCGCCATTATAGTGCGCCGCTGCTGGACGGGGAGGCCCGTCCGTAAGGATTTTGCGCCTCTGCGGCCTTGCCGCGGTGGGCGCGCCAACCGATATCGGTTTCCATCATGTTCGCAGTGATCCGCACCGGCGGCAAGCAGTACAAGGTCGCCAAGGACGATGTCATCGCCGTCGAGAAGCTCGATGGCGAGCCCGGCACGACAATCGAATTGGGCGAAGTGCTGATGGTCGGCGACGGCGCCGACGTCACGACCGGAACGCCCCTGTTGCCCGGCGTGTCGGTCAGCGCCGAGCTGGTCGCGCAGCGCCGCGCCGACAAGATCATCGTCTTCAAGAAACAGCGGCGCAAAAATTACCGCCGCAAGAACGGCCACCGCCAGTATCAGACCGTGCTGCGGATCACCGAGATCCGCACCGCAAGCTGACAACCAGCAACAACGGTCATTGCCGGGCCTGACCCGGCAATCCGCGGGCCTGGGAAGGCGCGGCAAGGATGCCCGGATCAAGTCCGGGCATGACGGAAAGGGACGGAGGGTTCGAGATGGCACACAAGAAGGCGGGCGGCTCCTCGCGCAACGGCCGCGACAGCCCCGGACAGCGGCTCGGGGTCAAGAAGTTCGGCGGCGAGATCGTCATTCCCGGCAACATCATCGTGCGCCAGCGCGGCACCAAATTCCATCCCGGCGACAAGGTCGGCATGGGGCGCGACCACACGCTGTTTGCCCTCGAAACCGGCCACGTGCAGTTCCATATCGGCATCGGCGGCCGCAAATTTATTTCCGTCGTGCCGCGACCGAGTGAGGCCGCCGAGTAGCTGTTCCCCCGAATATCGGTACGACAAGGGGAGCGGCCCGGCCGCTCCCCTTTTTGTTTCGGACGGCACAGACCGATGAAATTTCTCGACCAGTGCAAGATCTACTTGAAAAGCGGTGACGGCGGTCGCGGCGCGATGAGTTTCCGCCGCGAGAAGTTCATCGAATTCGGCGGTCCCGACGGCGGCGACGGCGGCAAGGGCGGCGACATCGTGCTGCTCGCAGCCGACAACCTGAACACCTTGATCGATTATCGCTACCGCCAGCATTTCCGGGCCCAGAACGGGCGCGGCGGCGCCGGCGCCAACCGCACCGGCGCTGCCGGCCGCGACCTCGTGCTGACCATACCGGTCGGAACGCAGGTATTCGCCGACGACAAGGAAACCACCCTCGCCGACCTGATCCGGCCCGGCCAGCGCATTGTGCTGCTCCGCGGCGGCGATGGCGGCTTCGGCAATTCCCACTACAAGACCTCAACCAACCAGGCGCCGCGCCGCGCCGATCCGGGCTGGCCGGGGCATGAGCAATGGGTGTGGCTGCGCCTCAAGCTGATCGCCGATTCCGGCCTCGTCGGCCTGCCCAATGCCGGCAAATCGACCTTGCTGGCACACCTGTCGCACGCCCGCCCGAAGATCGCCGACTACCCGTTCACGACATTGCATCCGCAGCTCGGGGTGGTGCGGCTCGACGACGAGACCGAATTCGTGCTCGCCGACCTGCCCGGCCTGATCGAGGGAGCGAGCGAGGGCGCCGGCCTCGGCACGCGCTTTTTGGGCCATGCCGAGCGCTGCGCGGTGATCCTGCACCTGATCGACGGCACCGCAGATGACGTCGTCCTCGCCTACCGGACGATCCGCCGCGAACTCGCCGATTACGGTCATGGGATTGCGGAAAAGCCCGAAATCGTCGGCCTCAACAAGATCGATGCGATCGACCCCGCCGAAGCCGCCCGCAAATGCCGCGCCCTGGGCCGCGCCGCGCGCGTGGGCACGCCGGTATTGCCGTTGTCCGGGGTCAGCGGTGCCGGACTGCAGCCGGTGCTGGGGGCGCTGGTCGCCGCGATCCAGGCGGCCCGCGCCGACGCGCCCGATACGCTGGTGCCGGCCGGAT
>DATLTH010000353.1:0-2352 GCA_035533695.1 Allostellaceae bacterium
CCTCCTCGCTACGCGGCGCCGCCCGGCGCCCCGAGATATTCGAGTGCGGCGGCGACGCCGCCGGCGCGGTGCGGGATGCCGGCGCGGTGCAGCCCCATCTCGACCCCGCACAGCGTGCCGCACAGCATCAGATCGTTGAAATGGCCGAGATGGCCGATGCGGAAGATCTTTCCCTTCATCTTGCCGAGCCCGGTGCCCAATGACATGTCGAAGCTGTCGAGGATGATGTCGCGCACCCGGTCGGCGTCATGCCCGCCGGGGACCAGTACGGCGGTCAAGGAACTCGAATACTCGCGCGGGTCGGCGCACAGGACTTCCAGCCCCCAGCCGGTCACGGCGCGCCGCGTCGCCTCGGCGTGGCGCGAATGGCGGGCGAAGACGGCGGGCAGCCCCTCCTCGTCGAGCAGCATCTTGAGCGCCTCGCGCAGCCCGTACAGCAGGTTGGTCGCCGGCGTGTAGGGGAAAAAACCGGTGCGGCCGGTCTCGCCCATCGCCGCCCAGTCCCAATAGGAGCGCGTCAGCTTGGCGGTTTTCGCCGCCGCCAGCGCCTTGTCGGAAACCGCGTTGAAGCCGAGGCCGGGCGGCAGCATCAGCCCCTTCTGCGACCCCGCGACCGTGACATCGACGCCCCACTCGTCGTGCCGGTAATCCATCGATGCCAGCGAGGAGATCGTGTCGACCATGAACAATGCCGGGTGGCGCGCCTCGTCGATCGCGGCGCGGATGTCGGCGATGCGGCTGGCAACCCCGGTCGAGGTCTCGTTGTGGACGACGCACACCGCCTTCACCCGGTGTTCGCGGTCGGAAGCGAGCTTTTCGGCGACCTGCGCCGGATCGACGCCATGCCGCCAATCGCCCGGCACGAAATCGATGTCGAGCCCGAGCCGGGTTGCCATCTGATGCCACAATGTCGCGAACTGACCGGTCTCGATCATCAGCACCCGGTCGCCCGGCGACAGCGTATTGACCAACGCCGCTTCCCACGCCCCGGTGCCGGAGGACGGATAGATCACCACCGTGCCGGCGGTCTGGAACACCCGTTTCAGCCCGGCCACGACCTCCTTGCCGAGTTCGGAGAATTCCGGGCCGCGATGGTCGATCGTCGCGAAGGCGATCGCGTGCAACACCCGCTCGGGCACGTTGGTCGGCCCCGGGATCTGCAGGAAATGGCGGCCGGTATGGCCGGTCGGCTGGTTTTTCATGGCGTTCTCCACAGGCGGCGGGCGCAGTGTGGCGGGGAAATGGCGGGGCGACAAGCACGGGCGGTTGGCCGCGGTATGCGGTGTCCGGCCCGCTCACGGTTGTCGCAGCGGCAGCTCGATCGGGGCGCAATTGCGTCTTCCGGACATCAGGCAATCCTCGAGGTTCGATTTCTTGTCGAGCTCGCGGACGAGAACGATGCCGGCGATTGCCAGCAACAGGATCACAATGAGGCCCATCAGCGCCCCGGTGCGCCGCGCCGCGTCGTCGTGCTCGGCCGGCTCATGCTGGTCCATCGACATTTCTACCGCGATCTTAGCGATCGGTCAGCCCCGGCGTCCGACTTTCGCGCTCGGCGCCGCGGCGTTAGGGTGCAGCGACGCCGCGCTGCCAGGAGAGTGCCGATGCCCGACCCGCGATCCCTGTCCGCCCGGGCGGCGGCGCAGCAAATCGCCGCCGGCCGGCTCAGCGCCGAAGCGCTCGCCCTCAGCTGTCTCGACCATATCGCGGCGCGCGAGCCGGTCGTCGGCGCGTGGCATTATCTCGACCGCGAGGCCGCCCTCGCCGCGGCGCGGCACTGTGATAATTCGGAGCCGAGCGGGCCGCTGCACGGGGTGCCGATCGCGGTCAAGGACCTGCTCGACACCGCCGACATGCCGACCGGGTACGGCTCGGTGATCTACGAGGGCCACCGCCCGGCGGCCGATGCCGCCTGCGTGGCGCTGGCGCGGGCGGCGGGGGCGGTCGTCGTCGGCAAGACCGTCACCACCGAATTCGCCTGCTTCACCCCCGGCAAGACCGCCAACCCGCACAACCCGACCCATACGCCGGGCGGGTCGTCGAGCGGCTCGGCGGCCGCGGTCGCCGACTTCATGGTGCCGCTCGCTTTCGGCACGCAGACCGCCGGATCGATCATCCGTCCCGCCTCGTTCTGCGGCGTCGTCGGCTACAAGCCGAGCTTTGG
This sequence comes from Allostellaceae bacterium, assembly GCA_035533695.1. Taxonomy (GTDB): domain Bacteria; phylum Pseudomonadota; class Alphaproteobacteria; order ATCC43930; family CGMCC-115725; genus DATARH01. Next base: position 2,165 of record DATLTH010000353.1, read on the forward strand.
CCTGATCGCGCGCGCCGGCGCCAAGATGCTCGCCGACAGTCTCGATACGGTGGGGATGATGGCGCGCGATGTCGCCGATGCGGCCTTTTTCGCCGGGGTCCTCAGCGGCCGGCGAGCCTTGCGCGAGCTTGCGATGCCCGCCGCGCCGCCGCGCTTCGGGCTTTACCGCACCCCGATGTGGGACGAAG
>DATLTH010000354.1:0-2071 GCA_035533695.1 Allostellaceae bacterium
TCATCACCGGCCTCTTACTGCCGATCTGGGACCGGCTACCGGCCGAGAACATGCGGGTCTATCGCTTCGAGACCGATGACGGCGAGCGCGTCATCGGCCGGCTGGTCACGCCCGAGGCGCTTGACCGCCTGTATCAAAGCCTGCCCCGGACTGGATCCGGGGGGCTCGGGGCTGCGGATTCCCCTGCTCTCTCGCCCGCGGAGTCCTGGGTCGCTGTTGTCGAGCGCGGCGCCGTGCTCGACCTCGCTGGCGGCTTGCAAATCCGCCGCTCGCTGGTGATGGGCGTTCATCGCGTCGAACTCACCGGTTTCTCCGACAGCGCCGTCGACCGCTTCAAGGCGCTCGGCCTTACCTCGGAGATCATCGCCTGGCGTCTGCGGCTCTTCGTGCCCATTGCCGAAGATCGCGGCCCGGCGATACTCGGCGCGATCCTCGACCGCCATCCGCTCTTGGGCATCCGCGCCCGTGCTGCCGCCTGATTGCGAGATGTATCGTGATCAGCCAGGCCGGCGATCTGGCCCGCCGTCTCGCGCGCGATGCCGAGGCGGTGTGCCGCCACTACCTCCCCCGTGGGTTCCGCCACGGCCATTACTGGGTCGTCGGCGACGCCCGTAACACTCCGGGCCACAGCCTCTATGTCCGCCTCGACGGTCCCGATCATGGCCCCGGCGCCGCGGGCAAATGGACCGATGCCGCTACCGGCGAGCATGGCGATCTCCTCGACCTGATTGCTCTCAACCGCGATCTCCACCGTCTTGGCGAGGCGATGGACGACGCCCGCTCCTTTCTCGCCGTGCCGCACCCGGCACCGTTCGGACACTTCTCAGCCACCGCGGTCCATGACGTTCATCCCCGTGGCTCGGCCGAATCCGCTCGCCGCCTGTTTCGCACCGGCCGACCGATCGGCGGCACAATGGCAGAAACCTATCTGCGCGCCCGCCGCATCACCGCTCCGCTCGACTGGCCCGCCTTGCGCTACCACCCATCGGTCTACTACCGCCAGACAGCCTCCGCCCCGGCGAAAGCCGGGGAAGCCCCGCTCGAAATCTGGCCGGCCCTGCTCGCCGCGGTGACCGATCTCGAGGGCCATATCACCGGCATTCAGCGCACCTGGCTCGATCCGCAGCATCCGCGGAAGGCGCCGCTCGCCGATCCGCGCCGGGCGCTTGGCCATCTTCTCGGCAACGGCGTGCGTCTCGGCACCGCGACCGACACGCTCGCCGCCGGCGAAGGCCTCGAAACCATGTTGGCGCTCAAATCCGTGCTGCCCCGCCTGCCGGTGATCGCCGGGCTCTCGGCCAACCATCTCGCCGCCCTCGAATTTGCTCGGGCATGGCGCCGCCTCTATGTCGCTCGCGACAACGACGCGGCCGGCATCAACGCGGCGAACCGGCTGCACGAACGGGGTGCCGCTGCCGGCATCGATGTCCGCGATTTCGTTCCCGTCCATGCCGACTTCAACCTCGATCTCTGCCGTCTCGGCCCTGAGGCTATGCTCGCGCATCTTGCGGCCCAGCTCGCCCCGTCCGACCGGGCACGCTTCCTTCTCGGCGATCTCTGCCGCTCGGCGTAACCTCCCCGGCTCCGCGGGAACAGGCTTTTCGCCCGCGATCCCCGGATCACGTCCGGGGAGGCCGGAAGGGCTTCGTGTGTGGCTGCCGGGTACCTCGACCGGCCGGGAAAGGGCCGCGCGTGCGGCCTTCACAGCGGGCGATCTGCCGGAGGCGGAGCCCGGGCGCAATGGCGGTCGCCGACCATTTTCCGCCGCCGCCCTAAAGGGCGACTTTGCATCGCGAAGCAAAATGCTCGGCGCCTGCCATCCTCCGCGTTGCTGCGGCCCTCGCACCCCATGCGGGCAGGCCCGCTGGGGGACCCCGCAGCGGGTGCACCCCGGCTCCGCTTCCGGCTGGCGATCACCGTGAAGGCCGCGATAGGCGCGGCCACCCCTCCGGCAGAAAGGTCCCCGCCATGTTGCACGACGACAGCCCCCTCCCCTCCCCCGACACCGATCCCGCCACCGAACACCATGCCGCTTCGCCGACCGCGTATCTTCTCGACGAGCTCGCGCTCT
>DATLTH010000355.1:0-2353 GCA_035533695.1 Allostellaceae bacterium
TAGTCCGAGCCCCACATCATGTTGTCGACCCCGATCAGGTCGCGCAGGCGGATGCCGATGGCGTCCTCCTGGAAGCTCAAGACGACGTTACGCTGGAAGAAGTCGCTCGGGCGCATGCCGTCCCGGAAGCGGTAGAACGCCTCGCCGTGGCGCTCGCGGTAGGTGTAGTCCATCGTCGAGAGCAAATGCGGCGCCCAAGCCAGCTCGAACTCGACGATGGCCACCGTGAGGCGGGGATGGCGCTCGAAGACGCCGGCGAAGATCAGGTCGCAGAGCGACAATGCCGGATAGAACGCCTTTGTCGCGCGGCTGCCGGCGTCGCGCAGCGTCCCGGGACCGACGCCGCGGATCTTGCCCTGCCGACGCGTCGCCGTGTGCAGGCTCAAGGGCAGGCCGAGCGAGGCGGCGGCGGCCCAGAACTTCTCGTATTCGGGCTGGTCGTAGCGCCGGTCCTCGGCCGGATATTCGGTGATCATCGCACCGCAGAGGCCGAGGCGGGCGGCGCGCTCCAATTCCCGCAACCCGTCCTCGACGTCGTCGAGGTTGATCATCGCGATGCCCTTCAACCGGGCGGGGTCGGTGCGGCAGAACTCGGCGAGCCAGTCGTTGTAGGCGCGAAAGATCGCCGACATCAGCGCCGGGTCCGCCACCTTGAAGTAGAAGAGCCCCTGCGAGGGATAGAGAACTTCGCCGGCGACGCCATCGAGCGCCATGTCCTGCAAGTGCTGCTCGGGGTCGTAGCCGCCGCGGTGAACGTCTTCGAAGCGCCCCTGGGCGGAGATCGTCTCGGGGGAATCGAACCGCGCGCCGGCGTTCGAAATGAGGCCGATCCCGGAGAGGATCTGATCCTTCTCGACAACGATCTGGTCGGCGCCTTGGACCCGCTCAATCCGCGGCGCGCGCTCGCGGAATGCCCGATCGATGCGGGTCTGCCACAGATCGGGTGGTTCGAACACGTGCGAATCGGACGAGAGAATGAGCGGCAGCATCGCCATTTCCTTTCCGATGTGATCGCGGGCAGCACCTTCGGCGACCGGCCCGGCGCCGCGCTAAAACAGCTTCGCCCGATCGTCCCATTTACGGCAAGTCCCGCCTGCGCTGTCTGCGCTGATGCACCGCGTACAAATCCATCGGGCAGTGCGCCGGTATAGGTCGTTGACACACCTCAAGGAGCGCCGCAGAGCGGGGCAAGGCGAGCGCGCCACCCTCAAGGTTGCGCGTCAGGGCGACTATCCGGTTAGCGGCGCTCGCCGGGATCGGGGCCGGCTCGGCGGTGGATCGGGCGGGTTGCTCATCGGTTGCGATCGCCCAAACCAACGGCATTTTCGCCCGGAATTGTTCCACTTTCGCAGCATGATGATCAATATATATCAATATTAACAACAGTATAAGAGATATTGTGGTATTTTCACCACTATGCGGTGAAAACACCACGCCGGGCGCACGCCGCGCTTGATCGATGGGGCCTGTGCAATATCATCGGGCGAGAGGGACGCCCGTTCTTCGCGTGGCTGACCGCAACTTCGACGCTTGGGGGAGCAATGAGCAGTAAGCGGACTATCGCCACCATGGCAACGCTCGGCGGCATAGGCGCGATGTTTGCGCTGGCGTCGGGGGCACCGACGGCCAAGGCCGATGAGATATCGGATCTACGCGCCAATCAGGAATTGCTGCAACGCCGGCTCGACCAGATCGAGCAGACCGCCCAGGTCGGCACCGCAAAGCCGCAACTGCCGCCGGGCAGCGCGTCGCTCGCCGGCAGTTTCCCGCGCTCGTTCCTGATCCCGGGCACCGACACCTCGATCCAGATCGGCGGTTATGTCGATCTGTCGGCCGACTATTTCTTCTCGGGCGGCGGTAACAATTCGAACGCGGCGGTGCCGCCGGTGACCGGCGCCCCGATCGCCTCCGGCCTGCCGTTGCCGGGCACCCCGGCGGCGGGGCGCCAGCATGGCTGGTTCCGCATGCAGGCGTCCGAATCGCGCTTCTTTGTCGAGACCCGCACGCCGACCGCCTGGGGCCAGGCCTTGACCCACCTCGAATTCGACTTCTTCGGCTGCACCGCAGGCAATTACTGCAACGACCTCAACACCGCGACCAACCCCGATACGCCGCGCCTGCGCCTTGCCTACGGCACGTTGGGCGGGTTCATCGCCGGCCAGACCTGGGTCCCCGGCAACGACCTTGCGGCCTCGCCCGACATCTTCGACTTCGGCGGCGATGTCGGCACCTGGGGCTGGGCCCGCGCGCCGCAGATCGGCTACAAGGCCGACGTGCCCTGGCTGGGCGCCAGCGTCGGCGGCTATCTGGTGCAGCCCTACACCCAGATCGCCACCCCGCTCGGCGCGTTCTC
>DATLTH010000356.1:0-7757 GCA_035533695.1 Allostellaceae bacterium
GGCCGGACGGGGGATATACTGAAAGCTGCCTTTGTTCGCTTAGCCCCTGGAGGCGCACTCGTCGTTCTCGAACGCCTCCGCCGCAGCGAGGGAAGCAATGACAATCAGCTTGCGGGCGACGAGTTGTTTGAGCTGATGACCCGAAACGCGGTCGTGCCAAGCCTCGTATCAATGCGAGATGGAAGCATGTTGAGCATATCCGATGTCGAACACGATCCCGACTCGATAGCTTTTGTGGCGTACAAGCCGAGAACAGCCTGATGGCTGGTGTCCGGTCTGCGAGATCGCTTTTCGGATCTGTATCCGGCTGGCCATTGACACGCGCAAATCGATCGAGGGTATCCATGCACTTCCGTCTGACAGCGGGTTTTAAGCCTCCTATGCGCAAAGTCATAACTGCGGTCTGCATTCTATTGCTCGCGGCCGGATTTCTTCAGTCGCTGCGGGCCATAGCAAAACCAAATGTACCGTTGCCGTTCAGGTCCGACGAATACATCTGGCTGATGGGCGGAGACCTCTACCAGCAACTCGGTATCCCCCAATTGAAGCGCCTCGAAGACCGCAATCTTGTCATCCCCAACATCAAGCAGCGCATACGGGGCTGGCCTGGGACCTACCGCGAGATTTTCTTGAATCTCAGTACTTTTCGTCAGGCGCTGGAGGATGGGCTGTCACCCGGTTTGGTCCAGATGGTCATCTACAATCCCGAGCAATCCAACACGGACCCAAGTACCCCGCAATCCGAGCTGGAGCGCGGGATTGGCGCTGTGAGGGCCTTTGCTACACTCGCTCATGAAAAAGGGTTTATCGCCGCATACGCGCCATCGTGCGATCTTATTATGCCCGGCGCGATGCACATCTGGGCTAACAAGGACCCAAACCCGCTGCCGTATTGGAAGTCCTGCGCGGATCATCTGTGGTCCAAGGGGGCACCCTATGTCGACCTCATCGACCTGCAGGTGCAGGGTATCCAGCAGGACGTACCAAAATATCAGGCGGCGGTGCGTTATGCGGTTCCGCTGATCCGGAGAGCCAATCCCAGAATCAAGATCCTCGCACAGGTTTCGACCCAAGTCCCGCCCGGCTCTGCTGCCGCACTCTATGCGGCGGCATATTCCGTGCACGGCCTGGTCGACGGATACTTCTTAGCCTACCGGTGGTCGCTTCCGGCGGAACAGCGGGTTATCGCAGCATTTCTATCGAAGGCGATGGATAAGTTTGATGTGAGGCCATGATCGGCCGGAGGCCGCCAGGGCGCAGACGCAATTAGCGGCGGTTTCGCGCCGGCTCGGGGCCGCCGGCAGCCCGGCGGGTGGACCTCATCGACGCGCGCCATCGACATTTGGGCGCCATCGCCATTTGGATCCCGCGACCGCGCGTCGCGACCACTCTACTCCGGAACAGGAACATGAAGCGGATCGGTTTCTACGATGCATTCGACAAATGGGAAATCCTGTGCCGCTATTGGCAGGATCCTGAGACCGCTGCGGCGGTCGGCGTCGACCGATTCAAGCAGTCGCCCGTCGCGCGATGGCATCAGATTGCCAAGGAGCGCGGTACCCGGTTCGGGCTGGAATACCTGTCCTGCCGACTTGCGGCGCCCCGGCCGCCGACGCCGTCTGGGGCTGACGGACGATCGCCCGCTCCTCCCTCGGTAGAGGCGGAAATCGCGCAGGCGGCGGCGCATCTCGGCACGGGCGGGCTGTTCTCGGCCTTTCGCAGGCTGGTGGAGGCGATCACCGCCTCCGGCTTCGAGGCGCCGTTTGACGAGCTTCCGGCCGGCTTGACCAGCCGAATGCGGCAGGTATTCAAGCGATGCGCCATTGAAGCCCTGCAATGGACCGAAGACGACGGCGAAGTGCCTAGTCTGCCGATATTGCGCTACTACGCTCCGCTGTTCCCCAAGGACGCGCTCCGGCACAAATCGAACGTGCTGTCGCTGTTTTCTTGCCGGTACTACGGACGGGCGGACGTGATCAATGTCTATGACGCCCGACCGGAGGCGGTTACGCTGGTCGACATCGACCCGGCCGCGATGGCGGACATGCAGCTGATCTATCCGGCGGAGTGGAGCTACATCGTCTCAGACTACAAGGAATTTCTCGCCGAGGCCGCCGCGGGCGAGCGGTCTTACGACCTGATCGTCGCCGATCCGTGGCTCACGATGGCGAAGGAGGTCGGGTGGGAGTTTCTGCCGGCGATAATGACAATCTGCGCCGGCACGTTCATGACAAACTATTCGGGCGAGATGTTCAGCGAACTGGGAGTGGCGGGCGACGATCGCGCCGGCTTGGCGCGCGCCGTCGGTGAGCGCACCGGGGTCGAGGTGACAGTCGCGCAAATACTCGCGCGCAACCGTGACGTATCGTGGGTCGTTATGCGCCGCGGCCGGTCGAAACCCGCCGACCGCTCGCTCTAACGCGACACGTAGGCAATTTCCAGCCCGGTTCCGCTCGCCGTCCGCCACTGCGTCCGCCACTGCGTCCGCCACTGCGTCCGCCACCGGGCAAGGGCGGCGATCACTGCTCCTCCCGCGCCGGATCAACCTCGTTGAAAAAATTGGTAGGCCCGGCAGGACTCGAACCTGCGACAACGCCGTTATGAGCGGCGCGTTCTAACCAGCTGAACTACGGGCCCGCCGGCGCCGCTGATCTCTGGGGGATTCCAGAGCGCTTGCCGATACCCACCTCACCTTCCCCATCGCTCCGCGACGGGTCCCCTCCCTCTCCCCGCTAAAGGGCGGAGAGGGCGATAAGCAGCCTCACGTATCGAGGAAGCTGCGCAGTTTGCGCGACCGGCTCGGGTGCTTCAGTTTGCGCAGGGCTTTCGCTTCGATTTGGCGGATGCGCTCGCGGGTGACCGAGAATTGCTGGCCGACCTCTTCCAAGGTGTGGTCGGTGTTCATGCCGATGCCGAAGCGCATGCGCAAGACGCGCTCCTCGCGCGCGGTCAGCGAAGCCAGCACCCGCGTCGTCGTCTCGCGCAGATTGGCCTGGATCGCGGCGTCCAATGGCAAGACCGCGTTCTTGTCCTCGATGAAGTCGCCGAGGTGACTATCCTCCTCGTCGCCGATCGGGGTTTCGAGGCTGATCGGCTCCTTGGCGATCTTCAGCACCTTGCGCACCTTTTCCAGGGGCATCGCCAACTTTTCGGCGAGTTCCTCGGGAGTCGGCTCGCGGCCGATCTCGTGCAGCATCTGGCGCGAGGTGCGCACCAGTTTGTTGATCGTCTCGATCATGTGCACCGGGATGCGGATCGTGCGCGCCTGGTCGGCGATCGAGCGGGTGATCGCCTGGCGGATCCACCACGTCGCATAGGTCGAGAATTTGTAGCCGCGACGGTACTCGAATTTGTCGACCGCCTTCATCAAGCCGATGTTGCCTTCCTGGATCAGGTCGAGGAATTGCAGGCCGCGATTGGTGTATTTCTTGGCGATCGAGATGACCAGCCGCAGATTGGCCTCGACCATCTCCTTCTTGGCGCGACTGGCCTCGCGCTCGCCGCGCTGCACGGTCTGGACGACGCGGCGGAATTCGGCGATCGGCAATTTGGCTTCGCCGGCGATGTGCAGGATCGTCGCACGGTGCTGGGCGACGTCGGCGAGGTGCCGCTCGACCAGCCGCGCCCAGCCGCGGCCGGGCAGCGCGGCGGCGCGCTCCAGCCAATCGGCCGACAATTCGTCGCCGATATAGTGCTGCAGAAACTCGCTGCGCTTGATCCCGTTCGCTTCGGCAAGGCGCAGCAACCGTCCCTCCTCGGTGACGAGGCGGCGGTTGAGCTCGTAGAGCTGCTCGACCAGATGCTCGAGGCGGGTATTGTTGAAGCGCACCCGCTTCAGCAGGCCGGTGATCTCGTCCTTGAGCTTCTCGTAGCGGCGCTGCGTGGCGCGCGGCAATTCGGCTCCCTTGACCAGCGCGGTGATCCGCTGCTCCTGGACCTTATGGATTTTGCGGTGGGCCTCGGCGAGCGCGTCAAAGATCGCCACCATGCCCGGCCTCAGCTGGTCCTCCATCGCGGCCAGTGAAATCGAGCTTTCCTCGCCCTCGCTGTCGTCACCGTCGCCCTCGGTCTCGGCCTCGACCTCAATCTCTGTCTCGCCGCCTTCTTCGCCGTCGGCGGCCTCTGCGTCGCCATTGGCGGCGGCGGCTACCACCTTGGCGATCTCGGCCTCGGCCTCGTCGAGGATGGCGTTGCCGTAGGTCGCGTCGAGATCGATGATGTCGCGCAGCAGCATCTTGTTTTCGTTGAGCGCGTCGCGCCACAGCATCAGCGCGCGCACGGTCAGCGGGTTGTCGCAGATCCCGCCGATCATCATGTCGCGGCCGGCCTCAATGCGCTTGGCGATGGCGATCTCGCCCTCGCGCGACAACAGCTCGACCGAGCCCATCTCGCGCAGGTACATGCGGACGGGATCGTCGGTGCGGCCGATGTCGTCGTCATCGACATTGCCGCGCGTCTCGGCCTCGCCGTCCTCGGCCTCGGCTTCGGCGGGCTCCTCGCTTTCCTCGCTCTCGATGACGTTGATGCCGATCTCCGACAGCATCGTCATGGTATCCTCGATCTGCTCGGACGACACCTGGTCCTGCGGCAGCGCGGCATTCAATTCGTCATACGTCAGGTAGCCGCGTTCCTTGCCGCGCGCGACCATCTTCTTGATCGCGATGGCGATCGTGTCGAGGAGCGGCGCTTCGGCCGCATCCTCGCGGGTCTCTGCCGTGTCCGCCACCGCTGTCGCCGCTTTGCTCGCCATTCCGTCATCCCTTGACTTGTGCGCAAAGATAGATCCGCCGACGGCGCTCGTCCGCCGCTAAGCCCCTTCACCCGATATAAGCGTCTTGCAATCCACCGCCCGACCTACGCCTCGATGCCGCCGATTGGGCCGTCCTGCAGCTCGCGCTCCTTCAGCGCCGTCAGCCGCTGCGAATTCTCGACCGAGGGGTCCGTTGCAAAAGCCTGCCTGGCAATTTCGAGTTCGCCCGGAGCGTGCAGCCCCAGAAGCTGGAGCGTTTCCCGCAAGCCCTGTCTGATCACCTCAGGATCATCTCCTCCGCGCGCAGCAAACCCTGCGTGTTTTCCGACGGTGATCGCTAATGCGCCAAGAAGCTCTGCGTGGCCGCAAAGAGCTACATGTTGCTGGAGCGCGTTGGCGTCAAGCCCCGGATGTGTATTCGCGATCTCTAGAATCACCCGCCGCAGCGAGTCAAGTTCCGGCTCGGGGACGGGGATCGCCGCAATCTCCTCGATCCACTCCTCGATCAGCGGCGGATGGCGCAGCAACACGCCGAAAAAAATCTGCCGATGCGTCCGCCCGGGCACACAAGGCGGCGGCGGTGCAGCGTCCATATAGCCGCGCGGCAGGGCCGCCGCTCGTCGGACGCCCGGTCTGACGGGCCGGCCGAGGCCGAACAGCCGGTCGCGCAGAAACCGGCGGTATTCATTCTGCACCGTGCGATCGGCGATCGCCTCGGCCTGCGCCATCAGCCGGCGATCGAGATCGGCGCGCCGCTCGGGCGTATCGATCGTACGCGCCGCCAGTTCGGCCTGCCACAGCTTCTCGGAGAGGGGCTGCGCTCTTTGCACCACCTCGGCAAAGGCTGCCGCCCCGCGGGCGCGGATCAACGAATCCGGGTCCTCGCCCGGCGGCAATGTCGCAAAGCGCAGGCTCCGTCCCGGCGTCAGCAGCGGCAGGGCGCGGCCGAGGGCGCGCAATGCGGCGCGCTGGCCCGCGCTGTCGCCGTCGAAGCACAGCACCGGCTCGGGCGCGAGGCGCCACAGTTCGTGCAGCTGCATCTCGGTCAGCGCGGTGCCGAGCGGCGCCACCGCAGCGCCGAACCCAGCGGCGTGCAGCGCGATCACGTCCATATAGCCTTCGACGACGATGACCTCCCGCACGCCCCCACCGCTGGCCTCGGCGCCGCGAGCGAGATTGCCGCGCGCCGCCGCCCAGGCGTAGAGCACCCTGCCCTTCTCGAACAGCGGCGTGTCGGGCGAGTTGAGGTATTTCGGCTGGTCATCGCCGAGCGTGCGACCGCCAAAGGCGATCACCCGGCCGGCCCGGTCGCCGATCGGGAAAATGACGCGGCCGCGGAAGTAATCGTAGGGCGTGCCGCCGTTGGAGTTGCCGTCCTCCGGCAGGCGCAGCAGGCCGGCTTCGCCGAGCAGCGCCTCCGGAAACTCCGGGCCGAGCGCGCGGCGCAGCGATTGGCGGTCTTCGGCAGCCCAGCCGAGCCGGAAGCGGCAGGTCGTTTCCTCGTCGAGCCCGCGCGCCCTCAGGTAGTCGCGAGCCCGGCTTCCGGCCGGCGACCACAGCTGCGCCTCGTAGAAATCGGCGGCGGCGGCGAGCGCTTCGAGCAAGGTTTTCTGGCGCTGCGCCCGCTCGCGCTCCAGCGGGGTCTGTTGCGGGACCGCAATCCCGGCTTCGCCCGCCAGCCGCTCGACCGCCTCGATGAAGTCGAGATTGTCGGCGCGCATGACAAAGCCGATCGCGTCGCCGTGCGCCCCGCAGCCGAAGCAATGAAAAAACCCCTTGTCCTCGACGACATAAAAGGACGGGGTCTTTTCATTGTGGAACGGGCAGAGGCCGCTGTGCTCGCGGCCATGCCGGGCGAGCCGCACGCGGCGTCCCACCAGCTCGACGAGCGCCACCCGGCTGCGCAATTCATCGAGAAATCCCGGCGGAAAGGCCATGCCCCGTTAGACCCCTTGCCCGGGCTTGACCCGGGCATCTACGTCTTTTCGGGAAGCGATCGGAGGGTACAAAAAGGCATGGATGGCCGGGTCAAGCCCGGCCACGGGGCGGTTTTGATCGCTCATCCGAGCAGCCGCTTCACGACCGCGCCGGCCTTGGCCATGTCGAGAACCCCGGCATGGCGCTCGCGCAACGCGGCCATGACCCGGCCCATATCCTTGGGCCCGGCGGCTCCCGACTCGGCGATCGCGACCCGGGCCGCCGCTTCGATCTCCGATTCGCTCATCTGCTGCGGCAGAAAGCTCTCGATGATTGCGATCTCTTCTTCTTCCTTGGCGGCAAGCTCGGGCCGGTTGCCCTGAAGGTAGAGCGCGATCGATTCGCGGCGCTGCTTCACCATGCCCTGCAGCAGGCGCAGGATCTCAGGGTCGGCGATGCCGGAAGTGCTGCCGGTACCGCGCGCCGCGACGTCGCGGTCCTTCACGGCGGCGAGGATGAGGCGCACGGCCGAAACCGTGCGGACCTCTTTGGCGCGCATCGCCGCTTTGAGCCGCTCTGAAAACGCCTCGCGCAGCATTCCTCCCACCCCACGGCCGCTCTGCCGCAGTCTACCCGGTTTGGCGACCGACGAATTGACAAAAATGCGACAGGGCTTATGTTCGGCCGCGCTCCTGCAGGAAACATCGTCGATGGAATACCCGACCGCGGGCCTCCCCGCGCCGCGTCCGCCCGGCTGCAACGCGGCGCTGGTTTTGGCCGACGGCACGGTTTTCTGGGGGCAGGGCATCGGGGCAGCGGGTCAGGCGGTCGGCGAAGTGTGCTTCAACACCTCGATCACCGGCTATCAGGAAATCCTGACCGATCCCAGCTATGCCGGGCAGATCATCACCTTTACCTTTCCGCATATTGGCAATGTCGGGACCAATGCCGAGGACATCGAGACGACGACCCCGGCGGCGCGCGGCCTCGTCGTGCGCGAAATCCCCACCGCGCCGTCCAACTGGCGGGCCGAGCAATCACTCGATCTCTGGCTCAAATCGCACGGCATCGTCGGCCTCGCCGGCGTCGA
>DATLTH010000357.1:0-10537 GCA_035533695.1 Allostellaceae bacterium
GAGTTGCGCCGCGCTCTGGCGGCCGGCATCCCACCCGATCGCATTATCTTCTCGGGCGTCGGCAAGACCGGCGACGAACTCGACGCGGCACTCGGCGCCGGCATCCACCAGATCAACATCGAGTCGGTTCCCGAATTGCGGCGGCTGAGCGAAATCGCGTCGGCGCGCGGCATGACCGCGCAGGTCGCGGTCCGGGTCAATCCCGATGTCGACGCGCTGACCCACGCCAAGATCACCACCGGCAAGAAGGAAAACAAGTTCGGCATCGACATCGAGGAGGCGGCCCAAGTCTACCGCCTGGCCGGCGAGTTGCCGGGGGTCGAACCGGTCGGGCTCGCCGTGCATATCGGCTCGCAGGCCGGCGGCGGCCTCGGGCCGTTTCAGCAGGCGTTCGAACGGCTGGCCGAACTGATCGTCGAGCTGCGCCAAGCCGGCATGTCGGTGCGGCGCGTCGATCTCGGCGGCGGCCTCGGCATTCGTTACCATACCGAAACGCCGGCCGAGCCGAAGGATTATGCCGGCTTGGTGCTCGGCGTTTTTGGCGCGCTTGACGTCGAGATCGCCTGTGAGCCCGGCCGCGTGCTGGTCGGCCCTGCCGGCCTGCTGATCTCGCGCGTGATTTACGTCAAGGACGGCGCATCCGGGCGCATCGTCATCCTCGATGCGGCGATGAACGACCTGATCCGACCGGCGCTCTACGACGCCTGGCATGATATCGTTCCGGTGCGGCTGCCCGCGGCGGGCGCCGTGCTGAGCCCGGCAAATGTCGTCGGCCCGATCTGCGAAAGCGCCGATACGTTCGCCACACAGCGCGACCTGCCGCCGCTGGCCGAAGGCGACCTGGTGGCGCTGAGCAATGCCGGAGCCTATGGCGCGGTGATGAGTTCGACCTACAACAGCCGCCTTCTGGTGCCGGAGGTGCTGGTGGCGGGCAGCCGCTTTGCGATCATCCGGGCGCGCCCCAGTTATGACGCAATGCTGGCGTGCGATAGCGTACCCGATTGGCTCGCCGATCCGCCACCGGCAGAGGGCAGCAGCGGTCAACCGCGAAAGCGGGGTGTTGCATGATGGGGCGATCCGCTGCCGGATCGTCGCCGGGCCGGCGCCGGCTGATCGCGCGGCTGCGTCTCGCGCATGCCGCGCTGGTGTGGGAGCTGGCATGGCCGGCATCCGGACCGGCGTTATGCGTCCTCGGCGTGTTTGCCGCGGCGGCGCTGTTCGATCTGTTGCCGATGCTGCCGGAAGCGGCCCATGCCGGCGCGCTCGGCCTGTTTGCGGCCGCTTTTGTCGGAGCGGTCGTCTGGGGTCTGCGCCGGGCCGGCCGCGGCGCCTGGCCCGACCGGTTGAGGGCGCAGCGCCGCGTCGAATTGGCGAGCGGCTTGCAGCACCGCCCGCTGACGGCCCTCGCCGACCGCCCGAGCGGGCCGGTCGATGGTCCGGCGGCGGCGCTCTGGGCGGCGCATCAGCAGCGGATGGCGGCGGCGGTGCGCCGGTTGCGCGTCGGCTGGCCGGCGGCGGGCCTGTCCCGATATGACCCGTGGGGCGTGCGCTCGGTGCTGGCGATCCTCCTGCTGCTCGGCGCGATCGACGCCGGCGGCGATTGGCGCGAGCGGGTGGTGCGCGCCCTCACGCTCCGTTTCGATGGCGGGGCGGCCGCGGTGGCGACCAGCTTCGACCTGTGGCTGACGCCGCCCGACTATACCGGTCTGCCGCCGCAATTCCTGCGCGCCGGCGACACCGCGGCGGTCAAGGTCCCGACCGGCAGCGCGCTGCTTGCCCAGGTGCATGGCGGCACGGTTGTGCCGCATCTGGTGATCGACCGCGCTGCCCATGATTTTACCGCAGTCGACAAGCATAATTTCCGCTTCCAGGCGAATTTGACCAGCGGCTCATTGCTGACATTGAGCCAGGACGGCGCCATTCTCGGCCGCTGGCCGATCGAAATCGTCCCCGATCATCCGCCGGCGATCGCCTTTGCCCGGCCGCCGAGCGCCTCGGCGCGCGGGGCGTTGCGCATCGATTACGATGCCGCCGACGATTACGGCGTCGAGAGCGTGAAGGCGGTGATCCGGCGCGCCGGCGGCGCTGCAGCCGATGCCGCCGAATCGATCGAACTCGCGTTGCCGTTGCCGGGCCTGCATCTCAAGAAGGCCGCGGCGACCAGCTACCACGATCTGACGCCGCACCCCTGGGCCGGGTTGCCGGTCGAGATCCGGATCGAGGCGACCGACGCCCTCGGCCAGATCGGGAAAAGCCAGAAGGTGCGAATGGTGTTGCCCGAACGCGTTTTTCACAATCCGATCGCGCGCGCGATCGTCGACCAGCGCAAGGAACTGGTAAAGGATCCGGCTTCCGCCGGGGCGGTCGGCGAAATCCTCGGCGACCTGAACAAGCGGCCGGCGCTCTACCGCGACGACGTCGTGGTTTACCTGGCGCTTCGCGTGGCGCAGCAGCGGCTGCGCCGCGCCCTCGACAAACCGGCGCTGGCGGCGATCGAGCAGCTGTTGTGGGACACCGCCTTGCGCGTCGAAGACGGCAACATGTCGCTGACCGAGCGCAATCTGCGCCGGATTCAGCAGCAGGTGCAGGACGCCCTTGCCAAGGGTGCGCCCGACGCCGAGATCGACCAGCTGATGAACCAGCTGCAAGCGGCGCTCGGCCGCTATATGCAGGCGCTGGCGCAAGAGATGCAGCGACATCCGGAGCAGTCGACGACGCCGGTCGACCCGTCGCGGGTGCTGACCGGGCGCGATTTGCAGCGTCTGCTCGACCGTGCTCGCGACCTCGCGCGCAGCGGCGCGCGCGACCAGGCCCGCCAGCTCTTGTCGCAGCTGCAGAACATGCTGGAAAACCTGCGCGCCGCCCGCCCCGGCCAGCAGCGCGGCGCCGCTCAGGCGCAGCAGATGATGCGCGGCCTGCAGGACTTGATGCAGCGTCAGCAGCAGCTCCTCGACCGCAGCTTCCGCGCCCAGCGTCAAATGGGTCCGCTCGGGCATAACGGTCCGCTGGGGCATAACGGACAATCGGGCCAACTGCCGGGCCAGCAGCCGGGCCAGCAGCCGGGGCAGCAGCCGGGCGACGAGCAGGCCGAATCCGGGCAACCGGGCGACAGCGGCGAGGCCGGCGAGCAGGAAACGCTGCGCCACCGGCTCGGCGAGGCGATGCGCCGGCTCGGCGCGAATATGGGGGATATTCCGGCGCCGTTCGGGCGCGCCGAGCGCGCGATGCGCGATGCGACCGGCGCATTGCAGCAAGGCCGGCCGGACGCCGCGATCGCGCCCCAGACCGAGGCGCTCGACCAGTTGCAGCAGGCCGCGCGCGACTTTGCCCGGCAGCTGAGGCAGCGCCTCGGCACCGGATTGGGCGGGCCGAACCTCGGCGAATTCGGCGACGGCCGCGACCCGCGCGACCAGCTCGAGCGCGATCCGCTCGGTCGGCCGTCCTCCAGCAACGGCACTTACGATCTCGGCTTCGTCAAAATTCCCGACGCAAGCACCCTGCAAAAGTCGCGGCAGATCCTCGACGAACTGCGCCGCCGCGCCGGCGAACGGTCCCGGCCGCCGATCGAGCTGGATTACATCGATCGCCTGCTGAAACGGTTTTAGATTGATCACCCTCTCACTTCGTCATGGCCGGGCTTGACCCGGCCATCTTGGTGGAGCGGCGCCCGATCCCCGGGTCAAGCCCGGGGATGACGGTAAGAGGGGCGGTTCAATGCGAGCGACGCTCGCATCTCGCTGGGCATTCCCGACGCGGACCGCGGCGGGTCAGCCGGTCAGGGCGGTTGGGCTGCCGCGGCCGGACCGGCGGCCGGGCGGCCGCCGACCGCATCGACAACGAGCCGCGTCCCGCGCACCGCGGTGACGACGACGGCCGCGCCCTCGGCGAGGTTGGGGCCGTTGGCGAGCCACACGGTGTCGCCGAGCCTCACCTTGCCATGCCCGTTCGCAAATGCCTCGCATACCGTGCCGCGCGCCCCCAGCATGGCCATGCCGCGGTCGTTGAGCTGCGTTTCCCCCCGGCGGCGGCCCAGCCGGCGGTAGACGAAATAGCCGGCGGTGCAGCTGAATGCCGACGCGGAGGCGAAGGTGGCGAGCTGGCCTTCGAGCGACACGCCGAAGAGGCCATGCACCACGCTCGTCAGCGCCGCTCCCAATGCGATCCACGCGAGATAGCTGCCCGGCACGTGGAGCTCCGCCAGGCCGAGACTGCCGGCGAAGACCACCCAGGCCCACCACGGTAGAACCATGCTGGCGCGCTCCCTATTCCGTCCGTCGCAGCGCTTCCTTGGTGAGTTCGGCGATCCCGGCGATCGTTCCGACAAGGCCGCCGACTTCCATCGGCATCAGCACCAGCCGGGCGTTCGGCGACTGGCCGATCTGCGTCATCGCCTCGACGTATTTCTGGGCAATGAAATAGTTCAGCGCCTGCACATTGCCCTCCGACACCGCTTTTGAAACCGCTGTGGTGGCGACCGCTTCGGCTTCGGCCAGCCTCTCGCGCGCCTCGGCATCCTTTTGCGCCGCCGCGAGCCGGCCCTCGGCGGCCAGAATCTGCGACTGCTTGGTGCCCTCGGCTTCGAGGATCGCGGCCTGCTTGATGCCCTCGGCGCGCAGGATGGCGGCGCGCCGCTCGCGATCGGCGGTCAGCTGCTTGGCCATCGACAGCTGCACGTCCTCGGGCGGGCGGACGTCCTTCAACTCGACGCGGGTGATCTTGGTGCCCCAGGGCTCGGTCGCCGCGTCCAGCACCCGCAACAACCGTTCGTTGATCTCGTCGCGTTTCGACAGGGTCTCGTCGAGATCGAGCGACCCGATCGCGGTGCGGATGTTGGTCATGGTTATGTTGGTGACCGCCGACTGGAGGTTCTGCACCTCGTAGGAGGCTCGGGCGGCGTCGATGACCTGGTAGAAGACGATGCCGTCGACGACGACCGAGGCATTGTCCTTGGTGATGACGTTCTGGGCGGGGATTTCCAGGACGGTTTCCTGGACATTGACCTTGCGGCCGATGCCGTCGATGAACGGGTTGAGAAGGCGCAGACCGGGCTGGAGCGTGAGCCGATAGCGGCCGAAACGCTCGACCGTCCATTGATAGCCTTGCGGAACGGTGCGCACCCCGCGCGAGATCACCGCCAGCACGATGACCGCAACAACGAACAGAAGGATCAGTATGCCGCTCATCGCGTCCCCTCCCCGGGTCTGTTAGGCCGTGCCGGCCAGCGCCGTTGCGTCTCGGGGCAGGCCGCGATCGCCGCGCACGCTGGCGTCAGTCGGCTGACGACCGGGCCGGGCGGTCGGACGCTCCGCCGGCGCGACGATCGGGTCGATGATGGCCATGACGACAGGTTGATGATCCCGGATTCGCGCTTGCTTGTCGATCCGCGCCGACGCCCGCACCGCCAGCACCGCGCCGGGACACGATATCGCCTTGACTCGGCGACTCCTCGTCGGCAGGTTCGCGGCAAGCTTGGTTCAGAGGGCGGACCTTCGGTGCGGCGAAGGAAACGGGAGGCGAGATCGATGCGCGGTTTGCGGGATTTCCCGGTAGCGGCGGCGGGCCGTGGTTAGTCTCGCGGCGGCAGAGAGGGACAAACCGGCGGTCAACGCCGCGCGCGCCCGGCTGCTCGAAATCCGCGACGTCGCGCTGCGCTTCGGCGGCATCATCGCCCTCGACGGCGTCTCCTTCACCCTCGATGAGGGTCAGATTCTGGGGCTGATCGGGCCAAACGGCGCCGGCAAGACGACCCTGTTCAACTGCGTCAGCCGGATCTACACGCCCAATCGCGGCGACATCCTGTTCGACGGGCGCTCGATGCTTCACCGACCGCCGCATCGCATCGCCGAGATCGGCATCGGACGGACCTTCCAGAATATTGCGCTGTTCGCACCGCAATCGGTGCTCGACAATGTTCGCATCGGCGGCCATGCCCATTCCCGCAGCGATTTCGTCAGCGACACCCTGCACCTGCCGTGGGTGCGCCGACAGGAGGCGGTGCTGACCGAGACCGCGTGGTCGCTGCTGCGCATGCTCGATCTCGAAGATGTTGCGATGCGTCCGGCTGCGGGACTGCCGCTCGGCACAAGGAAGCGGGTCGAACTGGCGCGGGCATTGGCCGGAAGCCCGCGGCTCTTGATGCTCGACGAGCCGGCCGGGGGGCTCAATCACGACGAAGTTGCCGAGCTCGGCAAGCTTATTCGCCGGGTGCGCGACGAGCGCCAGGTCACCGTGCTGCTGGTCGAGCATCACATGAACCTCGTCATGTCGGTGTCCGACAAGGTCGTCGCGCTCGATTTCGGTCGCAAGATCGCCGAGGGAACCCCCGCCGAGGTGCAGGAGAACGCTGCCGTGATCGAGGCTTATCTCGGGACCGGCAAGGATTCGGCCGATAAGGCGCCGCTCCGGAATATCGCCCAATGATGCTCGAAGTTCAGCGTCTTGACGCGTTCTACGGCGAGCAGCAGGCCCTGTTCGGGATCGGGTTCGCCGTCGACGAGGGCAAGGTGCGCACCCTGCTCGGGGCCAATGGGGCCGGCAAGACGACCGCGTTGCGCGCCCTCTGCGGCACGGTGCGCACGGCTGGCGAAATCCATTTCGACGGCAAGCGCATCGATGGCTGGGCAACGGAAGATATCGTGCGCCTCGGCATCGCCCATGTGCCTGACGGACGCGGCACCTTTCTGCGCGTCAGCGTCGAGGAAAACCTGCAGCTCGGTGCGATTACCCGCCGCGACCGTCGCGCCATCGCCGAGGATATCGAGCGGATCTACGGCTATTTCCCGCGTCTGAGGGAACGCCGGGCGCAGCAGGCCGGAACCTTGTCCGGCGGCGAACAGCAAATGCTGGCGGTCGGCCGGGCGTTGATGCTGCGGCCGCGCTTATTGCTGCTCGACGAGCCGTCGTTCGGGCTGGCGCCGCGCCTCGTCGAGGAACTCTTCGAGATTCTCGGGCAGGTCAACCGCGATATGGGCGTGGCGATGCTGATCGTCGAGCAGAACGCCGCCCTGGCGCTTGAACTGGCCGAACACGCCTATCTCCTCGAAACCGGACGCGTCGTCATGGACGCGGCTGCCGCGGTGATCGGCGCCGACGAGTCGATCCGCCGCTCCTATCTCGGGTATTGAGCTATGGAACTGTTCATCCAACAGGTCATGTCCGGGCTCGCCAACGGGGCGATTTATGCCAGCATGGCGTTGTCGGTCGTGATGATCTATCTGGCGATCGATCACCTGAATTTCGCCCAGGGCGAGATGGCCACGTTCTCGGCGTTTATCGGCTGGCAGCTGATTGCCTGGGGCACGCCGTACTGGGTGATGTTTGTCGCCGTGGTGATTTTGTCGTTCATCGGCGGCATCGCCATCGAGCGGGTGCTGTTCAAGCCGCTGCACAACGCATCGATCCTCAGCCAGCTGGTCGCGTTCATCGCACTGTTCAGCATCTTGAACAGCCTCGACGGATACCTCTGGGACTACACGATCAAGACCTTCCCGACCCCGTTCGGCACCAAGCCGCTGTTCGGCAGCTCCCTGATCGACGGCCACGAAGCCGGGATGATCGTCGTGACGGCGGTTTTGCTGGGGCTTCTCTACCTCTTCTTCCAAGGCACAAGGCTTGGTCTCGCGATGCGCGCGGCGGCCTCCAATCCTGAGTCCGCCCGGCTCGTCGGCATCCGGGTCGGCTGGATGACGGCGCTGGGCTGGGGCATCGCCGCGGCGATCGGCGGCGTCGCCGGGATGCTGATCGCGCCGATCGTGTTCCTCGAACCCAACATGATGTTCGGCGTGCTGCTGTACGGGTTTGCCGGTGCGGTGCTGGGAGGCTTGACCAGTCCGGGAGGCGCCGTGCTTGGCGGTTTCGCGGTCGGGATCATCGAAAATCTGGCGGGCACCTTCATCCCCGTTATCGGCCGCGACCTGAAGCTGACGATCGCCCTGGTGGTGATCGTTGCGGTGCTGATGGTGCGACCCGCCGGCGTCTTTGGCCGCAGCGCAGTGAGCCGGGTATGACAGTGCCGCCGCAAGAGACCGCCGTTTTCACCGCCGCCGGCCGGGCGGGCGTCGGCCAGCGCACAGGCTCGCTATCGACGCGCCATCTGGTGCTGGCCGGCGCGATTGCGGTGGCGGTGGTGCTGCCCTTCGTGTTCCAGGGCTTTGTGATCTTCCAGTTTACCCTGGTGATGATCTACGGGCTGGCAATCCTCGGGCTCAATCTATTGACCGGGTTCAACGGCCAGTTCTCGGTCGGACACGGCGCTTTCTATGGCCTCGGCGCCTATGTCACCGCGATCCTGATGCATCGTTACGGGATGCCCTATTACTGGACCTTGCTGCCGGCGGGCGGCGTCTGCTTTGTCGTGGGGTTCCTGTTCGGCTTGCCGGCCTTGCGCCTGCAGGGGCTGTATCTCGCGCTGGTCACGTTTGCGGCGGCGGTGGCGTTGCCGCAGCTGTTGAAGTTCCATCCGCTCGAAGGCTGGACCGGCGGGGTGCAGGGCATTGTCGTCGATCAGCCGGACGCCCCCGCTTTCCTGCCGATCGACTCCGATCAATGGCTCTATTATTTCACCTTGCTGGTCATCCTGATCATGTTCGCCGGCGCGGCGAGCCTGGTGAAGAGCCGTACCGGTCGCGCCATCATGGCAATCCGCGATCATCCGATCGCCGCCACCGCGATGGGGATCAACGGCCCCCTGTACAAAACCCTGATTTTCGGCGTCAGCGCGCTCTACACCGGGGTTGCGGGCGCCTTGGGCGCGCTGGCGGTGCAGTTTGTCGCCCCCGACAGCTTCAGCCTGTTTCTGTCGATTTCGTTCCTTGTCGGTCTGATCCTCGGCGGCATGGGTTCACTGCCCGGCTGCCTGTTCGGCGGCCTCTTTGTGCTTTACGTGCCGAATATCGCCGCCGAGGTGTCGCGGGGGTTGGCGGGGGCGATTTATGGCCTCATCATGCTATTGGTGATTTTCGTGATGCCATCGGGCGCTGCCGGCTTCGCCCGGCTTCTTGGCACCTATGTGTCGCGAATGCGCCATCGCTGACGTCGTTCATTGAAGTAACTGATGGAGAAAATTCAACATGAAGCACCTGACGCGCCGCACCCTTCTCGTCGCCGCCCCGGTCAGTCTGGCCCTTGGCGGTTCGATGTTGGCTGCGCGGCCGGCTCGCGCCGCCAAGCAATACGGTCCCGGCGTCACCGACACCGAGATCAAGATCGGCAACACCGGCCCCTATAGCGGTCCGGCTTCGTCCTACAGTGCAGTTCCCAAGGCGCAGGCCGCGTATTGGAAAATGGTCAACGACCAGGGCGGCATAAACGGGCGCAAGATCAACTTCATCTCCTACGACGATGCCTATACGCCGCCGAAGACCGTCGAGATGGTGCGCAAGCTGGTCGAGGAGGACAAAGTCCTCGCGGTTTGCAGCCCGCTCGGCACCCCGACCAACAGCGCGATCTGGCACTACATGAACCAGAAGAAGGTGCCGCAGCTGTTCGTGGCGACCGGCGCGACCAAGTGGAACGACCCGAAGGGCCATCCGTGGACAATCGGCTGGCAGCCCAACTATCAGAGCGAGGGGCGCATCTACGCCGCGTACATCCTGAAGGAAAAGCCCGACGCAAAGATCGCCGTGCTTTACCAGGACGACGATTTCGGCAAGGACTACCTGAAAGGGCTGACCGACGGGCTGGGCGACAAGGCCAGCTCGATGATCAAGGTGAGCGCGACCTATGAGACCACCGACCCGACCGTCGACTCGCAGATCGTCAGTATGCATTCAGCCGGCTGCGATGCCTTCGTCAACACCGGAATCCCCAAATTCGCGGCGCAGGCGATCAAGAAGGCGGCCGAGATCGAGTGGAAGCCGCTTCATATCATCAGCAGCATCGGCAATTCGGTCGGCGCGACATTGAAGCCCGCCGGGCTGGCGATTTCCAAGGACCTCATCTCGGATTTTTATACGAAGGATCCGACCGACCCCAAGTGGAAGGACGATGCCGGCTTCAAATGGTGGGTGGCCTTGATGGACAAATACCTGCCGGGCGCCGACCAGAGCGATGGCGGCTATGTCGCCGGCGTCTGCCTCGCCGAGATGACGGCGAAAGTGCTGAAACAGTGCGGCGACGACCTGACGCGCGAAAATGTCATGAAGCAGGCGGCAAATCTGCACGACGTCACGCTGGAGATGCTGCTGCCGGGGATCAAGGCCAACACCAGCCCGACCGACTTCGCGCCGCTGAAGCAGGTTCAGATGGGTCGCTTTGACGGCGCGCGCTGGCAATTGTTCGGACCGCTGTTGACCGGCGCGGTCGGCTGAGGGCTGCGGGCCGGCGCCGCGCGGTTTGTCGTGCGGCGCCGGCTTCAATGAATCTCGGGGAGGGTCGCCGTGCAGGGTTTGACGCGTCGCACCGTTCTTGTGGCTGCTCCGGCGGCGTTGGCGTTGGCCATGCCGCGCATCGCCCGCGCGGCGAAGAAATATGGGCCCGGGGTTACCGATAAAGAGATCAAGATCGGCAACACCGGCCCCTATAGCGGTCCGGCTTCGTC
>DATLTH010000358.1:0-2366 GCA_035533695.1 Allostellaceae bacterium
CTCGCGTTGCTCGGCGATCCCGGCCGTGCCTATCTGCCGCGCGAAGGGCTCGTCGAGCGGGCGCGCTACGAGGTGCCGACCAGCCGCGAACTCGAGGATCGCGAGGCCAAGGAGGGCGTGGTGTGGGAAGTGCTGGCGGAATGACGGGAGGCTCGGGTGGGGCGGCATAAGGTGGTCGTCGTTGCCGCGCTCGGCACCACCCAGACCCTCGCCTGGGCGTCGAGCTATTATCTGCCGGCGATCCTCGGCGCGCCGATCGCGGCCGGGCTCGGCCTGCCGACCGAGGTGTTTTTCGCGGTCTTCTCGGCTTCGCTGCTGCTCAATGCCGCCGTCAGCCCCTGGGTCGGGCGGCTGATCGACCAGCATGGCGGCCGCGCCGTGCTGGCCGGGTCGAGCCTGATGATCGGCGCCGGCCTCGCCGCGCTCGGCCTGGCGCAAGGCATCCTGACGCTGACGCTTGCCTGGATGATCCTCGGAGTCGGTATGGCGATGGGCCTCTACGACCCGGCCTTCGCCGCGCTCACCCGGCTTTACGGCCGCCACGCCCGCAGCGCGATCACCGGGATCACGCTGATCGCCGGCTTTGCCAGCACGATCGGCTGGCCGGCCTCTGCGTGGTTCGAGCACGCCTTCGGCTGGCGCGACGCGTGCCTGATCTGGGCCGGCGTCAATCTGCTGATCGCGCTGCCAATCAACTGGCTGGTCATTCCCTCGGCGCCGCCGCTGCCGCCTTTGGCGCCGCGCGGGCGGGGGGCAATCGAGGCCCCGGCGCCGCGCGGGGCGATGCCGATCCTCGCCTTCTATTTCTGCACGACCGCGTTCGTAACCGGAGCATTGCAGGCGCATTTGCCGCGCCTCCTCGAAGCCGCCGGGGCGACCGCAACCGCGGCGATCATTGCCGGCACGCTGGTCGGCCCGGCGCAGGTCGCCGCGCGCCTCGTCGAATTCGGCCTGTTGCGGGCGATCCACCCGGTCTGGTCGGCGCGGATCGCGGCGCTGCTGCACCCGCTCGGCGCCGCGCTTCTGGCGTTTTTCGGGGCGCCGGGGGTGGCAGTCTTCGCGCTCGCCTACGGCGCCGGCAACGGCATGATCACGATCGCCAAGGGCACGCTGCCGCTGGCGATATTCGGCCCGGTCGGCTACGGGCTGCGTAACGGCATCCTGTCGGTCCCGGCGCGCCTCGCGCAGGCGGCCGCGCCGCTGGTCTTCGGTTTGCTGCTCGACGGGTTCGGGGTCGCGGCGGTGCTGCTGACGGCCGCTCTCAACCTCGCGGCCTTCGCCTCGTTGTGGCTGCTGCGGCCGGCGCCCGCGGTCGTTCCGGCGGCGGCGAGCGACTGATCGCCAAGACCGGCTCGCGCTTATATAACGGGTGATGCCTTACGCCAGCCTGCGCGACTTCATGGCCCGGCTCGAAGCTGCCGGGCGGCTGGTGCGGGTTGGCGCGCCGGTGTCGCCCTATCTCGAAATGACCGAGATCCAGACGCGCCTCTTGGCCGCGGGCGGCCCCGCCGTGCTGTTCGAGAAAATCGTGCACGACAAGGCCAGCATGCCGGTGCTGGTCAATTTGTTCGGCACGGTCGAGCGGGTCGCCTGGGGCATGGACCGCGAGCCCCATGAATTGCGCGAGATCGGCCGCACGCTGGCGTTCCTGAAGCAGCCCGAGCCGCCGGGCGGCTGGCGCGAGGCGCTCGACATGCTGCCGCTCCTCAAAACCGTGATGGCGATGCGGCCGCGCACGGTCAATGCCGCGCCCTGCCAGGAGATCGTCTTGCGCGGCGCCGACATCGACCTCGGCCTCCTGCCGGTGCAGACCTGCTGGCCGGACGAGCCGGCGCCGCTGATCACCTGGCCGCTGGTCGTGACCAAAGGTCCGGGTGGAGCGCGCGAAGACGGCTTCAACCTCGGCATCTACCGCATGCAGGTGTTGGGGCGCGACACGACATTGATGCGCTGGCTGCGGCATCGCGGCGGGGCGCAGCACCACCAGCGCTGGCGTGCCCAGAAGCGCGAGCCCTTGCCGGCCGCGGTGGTGATCGGCGCCGATCCGGGCACGATCATCGCCGCCGTGACGCCGGTCCCCGACACCTTGTCCGAATACCAGTTCGCCGGCCTCCTGCGCGGCAAGCGGGTCGATCTCGTCGATTGCAAGACGGTGCCGCTGAAGGTGCCGGCGACGGCCGAGATCGTGCTCGAAGGCCACGTGTCGCTCGACGAATACGGCGACGAGGGCCCCTACGGTGACCACACCGGCTATTACAATTCGGTCGAGCAATTCCCGGTGTTCCGCCTCTCGGCGATGACGATGCGGCAGAACCCGATCTATCTGTCGACCTTCACCGGCCGCCCGCCCGACGAGCCCTCGGTGC
>DATLTH010000359.1:0-3518 GCA_035533695.1 Allostellaceae bacterium
GCGGGCCGGGCGTCGTGCGCTGCCACTGGATGCCGGCCGAGATGTGGTCCTGCAGGTTATGGCCGACCCCGCGCAGCGCGACGGCAGCTTTGATGTCGTGCCCGGCGAGCATCTTGGGGTCGCCAATGCCGGACAGCATCAGCAGTTGCGGCGAGTTGATGACCCCGCCGGCCAGGATCACCTCATGCCCGGCTTCGGCGACGAGCCGCCCGCCATCCTGCTCGTATTCGATGCCGACGGCGCGGCTGCCGTCGAGCACAATGCGGGTCGCCAGCGCGCCGACCGCGACGGTCAGCCCGGAGCGCGCCAGCGCCGGCCGCAGATAGGCGACCGCCGCGCTGCAGCGCCGGCCGTCGCGGATCGTCGCCTGCCAGCGGGCAAAGCCTTCCTGCGTTGCGCCATTGTAATCGTCGGTCGCGGGATGCCCGGCCGCCTGCCCGGCCGCCAGATACGCCTCGACCAGCGGGTCCTCATAGCGCGACCACACCGTGGTCAGCGGCCCCTCGCCGCCGCGATAGGGGCCGGCGCCCGCCTCCCAGCTTTCCTGGCGGCGGAAATAGGGCAACACATGCGCGTAGGACCATTGCGGCAGGCCGGTCTCGGCCCAGCGGTCGTAATCGCCGCGATGGCCGCGCACATAGGCCATCGCATTGATCGAGGACGAGCCGCCGATGACCTTGCCGCGGGCGCATTCGAGGCCGCGCCCGTCCATCGTCGCCTCCGGCTCGGCGTTGTAGCCCCAATCGTGCTGCCGCCGGTCGAGCATGCGCGTCCAGGCCATCGGGATCTTGATCCACGGGTCGCGGTCCCAGCCGCCGGCTTCGAGCAGCAGCACCCGCACGCCGGGGTCTTCGCTCAGCCGGTAAGCGAGGGTGCAGCCGGCCGACCCGGCGCCGACGATGATGTAGTCATAGGACGCGTTCGCCATTTGCATCTGCCTCGACAGAGGTAAGCGGCAGGCCGACGAGCCGGGCGCTTTCCTGCCACAGGCGCTCGCCGAGAGCGTCGTCGAGCGCGGCCGGATCCGGCCGGGTGATTGTCCGGCCGACCACATAGGCGCCGTCGAACGGCGCCGGATCGGCGGTCGTCGCCAGGAACAACGAGGTCGCCGCGCCCTTTTCCGGACTGGTCAGGAACGGCTTGACGAGACGCCATCCGAGCCCGGCGAAGGTGCCCGCGCGGTTGCCGATCGCCGTCGCCACGACGCCGGGGTGCAGGCAGCACGCGACCACGCCGCTGCCGGCCAGGCGCCGCGCCAATGCGCGAGTGAACAGGATGTTGCACAGTTTCGAGCGGCCGTAGGCCTTGAGCGGGCTCCAATCCTCCTGCCCGACCAGCGTGGCGGGGTCGATCCGCATGCCGCGATGCGCCTGCGAGGCAACCGTGACGATGCGCGCGGGGGCGGAAGCCCGCAGGCGGTCGAGCAGCAGATTGGTCAACAGAAACGGCGCGAGATGGTTGACCGCAATCGTCAGCTCGTAGCCCTCGGCGGAGAATTCCAGCCGCGGGGTGATCAGGCCGGCATTGTTGACCAGGAGGTCGAGCCGCTCGTAATTCCTGAGCACCGTCTCGGCGAGGCGGTGCACTGCGGCCAGACTGGCAAAATCGGCAAGCGCCGTTTCGACGTGCTGCGAGCCGGTCCGTTCAATGACGCTCCTCCGCGCCGCTTCAATGCGCGCGGCGTCGCGCCCGGCCATGATCACCCGGAACCCGCCGCCGGCAAGACCAAGCGCCGTCTCAAATCCGATCCCGGCATTGGCGCCGGTGACGAGAGCGATGCGCTCGGGCGACGCCACCGCTAGATGTCGTCGAGACCGGACGACCAGCGCCGGCAGATCTGGTGGGCGATCGCCACCGGGCCGGGCACCGACACCTGCGTCGGGTCGTCCGGGCCGGTCGCGGCGCGCGCCACCATCGCGCGGATCTCGTCGCGCGAGAACCAGCGCGCCTCCGCCAATTCTTCCGGATCGACCGTGATTTCTTCGCTGAGCGCCTCGCACACAAAGCCCATCATCAACGTGGACGGGAACGGCCAGGGCTGGCAGGCGAGATAGCGCACCCGGCCGACCCGAACGCCCGATTCCTCGTGGACCTCGCGACGAACGCATTCCTCGATGGTCTCGCCCGGCTCCATAAAGCCGGCGAGGCACGAGAAGCGGCTGCCGGGCCGGCGCCGGTTGCGTCCCAAGAGCCCGTATTCGCCGCGCACCGCCAGCATGATCGTCACCGGGTCGGAGCGCGGGTAATGCGAGGCCTTGCATTCCGGGCAGCGCCGCACCCAACCGGCCGCGGTCACCCGGGTCGGCGCGCCGCATTGCGCGCAAAAGCCGTGGCGCGCATGCCAGTCGATCAGCGAGCGCGCTTCGGCGAGGATCGCGGCCTCGCCCGCCGGCAGCAGCGGCGCCAATGTCCGCACGTCGAACCGCTCGTTCTCGCTGACGAGGAGACCGGCGGCGCCGCTGGCATCGATTGCGAAACGGGGGCCGTCCTCACCGAGGCCGAGAAAGATCAGCGTCGCCCCTTGCTCGATCCTCTCATGCCACGGCGCCACATTCTGCCAGTCGAGCACCGGCGGATCGGCGGCGCGGGTCAGCGGCCGCAGATCGTGCAACGGCAGGATGCGCGCCGCCGGATCGTCGAGCAGCGAGCGGATCCAGGCGGCGTCGCGCCGGCGCTCGCTGGCGCGGTCGAGCGGGTTGCCGGCAAAACAGTAGATTTCTTCCATCTATTTCTTCGCGTTTTTCTCGGCGGCGTATTCGGCCTTCGAGCGGGTCAGCTTCTCGGGGTGGACGATGGTCTTGTTGACCGCAGCGCGGGCGGCGCCGAGATTGGGAAACTCGCTGTCGGCCCCGTCGCGCTGCAATACATAGGCTGCCGAAACGGGCTTGCGGCTGACCTGGTCGGCGGTCGTGCGCTTGACGATCGTCCAGTGCACGCGGCGGGTCCCGGCCTCCTCCTCGACATCGTCGAAGCCGCGGTCGACGACCGAATCGACGTGGTAGAGCTTGCGTTCGACCGGGCGCGGCGCCGCGCCGCGTCCGCGGCCGGGCGGGCCATCGCGGCGGCCGTCACGCGGCCCGCGCTCGCGCCGACCGTCCGGGCGGCTGTCGCGCGGAGCGCCAGGGTGACCGGCAGTGCTCGGCTCGCCCGGCCCCGGCCGCGTGTCATTGCGGCGAGGGCGCATGCCCGGCGCCGCGCGCTGCTGTCGCGGCGCGCCGTCGTCGCGGGGTTGCCGTTCGGCGGCGTCGCCGGCGGGTGCGGCGCGCGGCCCGGCGCGACGGCGGCGATGGCGCGGTCGCGGCGGGCGGTTTCCGGGCTCTGCCCCGGCGGCATTTTCGGCCGGTGCACCGGTGCTCTCGCCAGATGCCGCCTCGCCCGGCGCCGCCGCCGAGGGCGCAGCGGCGAGCGGGGCCTGACGCCGCCGTCGCCGCGGCACACGAAAGCTACGCTGAGCGGGTGGGGCGCCGGATGTCGCCTCGCCGGGGGCTGCGCCGGCCGCCGCCGGTACCGCTCCATCG
>DATLTH010000360.1:0-2316 GCA_035533695.1 Allostellaceae bacterium
AAGGCCGGGAGCTCGCCGAATTCCGCACCGTCATCCTCGATCGGTTCCTTGACGCCCTGATCGTTTTCAATCGGCGCTGCATCGTCCGCTGCGGCCGCGGTCTGGTCGGGGGTCATGCCGGCGGCATAAGCGAAGCCGGGCGGCAACCAGGCCGCCGCGGTGTCGCGCGTTGCCTGGTCGAGACCGATGCACGCGCTGTTCGCCGCGGGATCGAAAGCGGTTTCGAGGCCGGCGGCAAGGATGGGTTTCTTGTCGACGGCATGGTCGCGCGCCCAGCGTGGCCCGAGGACGGACTTGGCGACAGCGAGCCCGTGCGCCTTCTTGACCCGGCCCCAGTAATTGGCGGCGGTCGGGCGCCAGTAATCGGCGAAGGGGATGGCGAGACGCTCTCCGGCATGTTCCAGCGCCGGATCCGGCCGATCCTCGACGGCGAGCTGACCCTTGAGCGTGGCGGCGATGCACCAGGCGAAAAGGCGCTGCTTCGCCTCCGGCGGCAATGCCGAGAGGGCCGCGAACGCTTGCGCGGGGGGTAGCGACAGCCAGCTGGCATCGAGTGCGCTGCGATGCGCATCGAGCAGCCGGTCGGCCGGGGTGCCGGCGAGATCGTTGAGCGAGCTGCGCAGCGGCGTCTCGGTTGCCCTGATATCGAGCGGGCGCTCGCGATAGCCGCGATCGAGCAGATCGACGCCGAGCGAATAGAGCGCGAGGTCGAACGCCACCTCGAAATCCGAGGCGAGGTGCGCCCTGGCGATCTGCAGCCGGTGCGCCTTCAGATCGTCGACGAGGATCTGGCTGAAGCCGCATCCCTTGCGGATCGCCTCCTCCGCGGTCGACAGGGCGGTCGGCGCCCCGCATCCGCTGCCATTGATCGCCGCCGCGGTGAGGGTGCGGGCACGGCGCGTGCCGGCGGAGCCCGGTTCATCGCCGTCGCTGCCGGGATCGGCAGCATCGCCTCCCACGCGCTGCGTGGAACGGTCGACGAGACCTTGATAGATTTCGAATTCGCCGTCGTCGCCGATGGTGACGATGCACCCGGCGATCGCGCGATCTTCCGGCGCGAAGACGGCGAGGGCCTCGGTCGTTTCGATCAGCTGGTCGCGGCGTTCCTCGAGCTGGGCGGCCTCGGTCATCACCTCGTCCGGCAATTCGTCCTCGGCGAGTTCCTCGATTTGGACGAGGCGCTCCTCGATCACTTGCAGCTCGGCGGCGATCTCGGGCGGAAATTCGGCCGGCAGCGGCTCGACGCACCCGAATTGCCGCCTGAAGCCGTAATCGAGATCGAGCACCGGCTTGGCCCAGGCCCACTGGCCGCGCAATTCGGCGGCCTTCGCCTCCAGCTTCTCGATCGCCAGACGCCGCACGAGCGCGGCATCGTCCATGAAGCCTTCGTCTTCGCTGCTGAAGAGATCGCGGGTGACCTTGCCGCCAGCATCTTCGTAGGCGGCAGTGCCGACAAAGGCGCCGAGATCGGAATCGAGCGGCACGGCGCTGTCGGTCAAGAGACGCCGCACACTGTGCGCCGAGAGGTAATGCTGGTCCTTGACCTGGTGCCATACCGCGAGCTGCGCCGCATGATCGGCGCCCAAGGTAAAGGCCATGATGATGTCGAGACTGACGCTGCCGTCGCGATACGCGTCGAGCAATTCGGGCGCAAGCTTGCCGAGACGCAGGCGCTGCTTTACCCGCTGTTCCGGAACGCCAAACCGGACGGCGGCCGCCTCGACGGTCGAGCCCGCGTCGATCAGCGCCGCCATGGCGACGAATTCGTCCGCCGGGTGCATCGCGGCGCGGATCGTGTTTTCCATCAGCGAGGTTTCGAGCGCATCGCCCGCCGCCTCGACAAGGCAGGGCACCTTGTAATCGGCGGCAATGACACCTTCGGCAGCGAGCGCCTGCAACGCCTTCAGCCGGCGGCCGCCGGCGGTGACCTCGTGAATATCGCTATCACCGGCCGCGCGATGCACCACCAGATTCTGCTTCAGCCCGCGCGATCGGATGCTCGCCTTGAGCTCGGCATCTTCGGCCGCCCTAGGCGGCACCTTGCGAACATTGGTTGGGGACAAGACGAGCTGGTTGAGGGGGATCTTTCGGACGGTGGGCGTCGCGTTCATTGCTGGGGTACTCCGCGACGGGCGGGCGGGAGCTTTCTCTTGCCCTGTGAAACCCGTCACCAAGCCCCCTTTGGCCCTCTTGCTCTGGACGATCCCGACGCGGCGCCCCCGCTCAGCCAGGGGAGACCGGTCGGGGAAGCCGCCGATCATGCCGCCTTCTCGATCGGTTGTGGCTGCCGCGCGTGCATCCAGTCGGCGGCCTCCT
>DATLTH010000361.1:0-2851 GCA_035533695.1 Allostellaceae bacterium
ATGCCCTGGCTGATGCGGCTGGTGGCGCCTGGATTTGCCGCCGACCCGGACAAGTTCGCGCTCGTCATCGCGCTGACCCGCATCACGTTTCCGTATCTGCTGTTCATCTCGCTGACGGCATTGCAGGGCGGGCTGCTCAACACGGTCGACCGGTTTGCCGCGCCGGCGGCCACCCCGATCCTGTTGAACCTGTTCCTGATCGCGGCATTGCTCTTGATGGCGCATTTCGGCTGGCATCGCGGGCAGGCATTGGCCTGGGCGCTGACCGCGGCCGGCGTGGCGCAGTTCCTGTGGCTGATGGCGTCGTGTGCGCGCGCCGGGGTGATGGTCCGCCTGCGGCTGCCGCGCCTGACCGCGCGCATCAAGCAGACATTGCGGATCATGGGGCCGGGCATCTTCGGCGCCGGCGTGACCCAGCTCAACCT
Organism: Allostellaceae bacterium; assembly: GCA_035533695.1. Classification (GTDB taxonomy): domain Bacteria; phylum Pseudomonadota; class Alphaproteobacteria; order ATCC43930; family CGMCC-115725; genus DATARH01. The sequence continues at coordinate 426 of DATLTH010000361.1, forward strand.
GTTGATCTCGACCGCGCTCGCCTCGCTGTTGCCGGGCGGCTCGGTGTCGTATCTCTACTATGCCGACCGACTCAACCAGTTGCCGCTCGGCGTCGTCGGCATCGCGATCGGCACCGCGATCCTGCCGCCGTTGTCGCGCCAGGTGCGCACCGGCGACACAGAAGGCGCGGCAGCGACGCAGAACCGCGGCGTCGAACTTGCCCTGCTGCTGACCCTGCCGGCGGCGGCGGGCCTCATCGTTCTGGCAACGCCGATCCTTGCGGTGCTGTTTCAGCGCGGCGCCTTCGGCCCGGCCGCGACCGCGGCGACGGCGGCGGCGCTCGCCGCCTATGCCGCCGGATTGCCGGCGTTTGTCCTGGTCAAGGTGCTGACGCCGGGGTTTTTCGCGCACCGCAACACCGCGACGCCGGTCAAGGTGGCGGTCGCGACTCTGGCGCTCAACCTCACGCTGACCCTGCTGCTGATGCCGATCCTCGCCCATGTCGGGGTGGCGCTCGCCTTGTCCGCCGCCGGCTGGATGCAGGCGCTGACCCTCTTTGTCCTGTTGGCGCGGCACGGACATTTCCGCCTCGACCACCGGACCCGGCGCAAGATCCCGCGCATCGTCGCGGCGACATTCGGCATGGCGGCGATCCTCGTGGCATTGCGCTTTGTGCTGATGCCGGCCCTCGCCGGGGCGCCGCTGCTGCGGCTCGCCGCATTGGCCGGGCTGATCGCCGCCGGGCTCGCTTCGTTCGCCGGGCTGGCTCTCGCCCTGGGAGTGACCGACTGGCGCGAATTGCGCGGCCAGCTGGTCAGGTCCTCAAGCCAACCTGCTTGACGCAAATTGCAGGGTGGCGATAACAGCCGCATGAACCGCATTTTTTCCGGCATCCAGCCGACCGGCAACCTGCATCTCGGCAACTACCTCGGCGCGGTCCGCAACTGGGTCGCCTTGCAGCACGATTTCGAGTGCATCTTCTGCATCGTCGATCTGCACGCGCTGACCCAACCGCAGGACCCGCTCGAACTGCGCCACTCGACGCGCGAGGTGACCGCCGCCTATATCGCCGCCGGCATCGATCCCGAGCATTGCATCATCTTCAACCAGAGCATGGTCAGCGCCCATGCCGAACTGGGCTGGCTGCTCGGCTGCCTGACGCCGTTGGGCTGGCTCAACCGGATGACCGCGTTCAAGGAGAAGGCCGGCAAGCACCGCGACATGGCCGGGCTCGGCCTCTATGCCTATCCGGTGCTGATGGCGGCCGACATTCTGCTCTACAAGGCGACGCATGTGCCGGTGGGCGAAGACCAGAAGCAGCACCTGGAACTCGCCCGCGACATTGCCGGCGCGTTCAACCGGCGCTACGAGCAGGATTTTTTCCCGCTGCCCGAGCCGCAGATCTTCGGCGAGGCGACGCGGGTCATGAGCCTGCGCGACGGTACGAAGAAGATGTCGAAATCCGACACCTCGGACTATTCGCGCATCAATATGACCGACGATTCGGACGCGATCACGCTGAAGATCCGCCGCGCCAAGACCGATCCGGAGCCGCTGCCGGGCGCCATTGCCGCGCTCGAAGCCCGGCCCGAAGCTGACAATCTCGTCGGCATCTATGCCGCGCTGACGAATATGACGCGCGACGCCGCCCTTGCCCGCTTTGCCGGGCAGAACTTCTCGACCTTCAAGGAGGTGCTCTCCGAGGTCGCGGTCGAGGTGCTCGGCCAGATCGGCGGCGAGATGCGGCGGCTGATGGCCGATCCGGGACATATCGACACGGTATTGCGCCATGGCGCCGAGCGCGCCGCCGCGATCGCGCAGCCGGTGTTGCGCGAGGTCCAGGACATCACCGGCTTGTTGCGCCCGTGATCCGCGAGGCGCTCGACGCGCTGAGCTGATTTATTCTGCCAACGAAACGGCCACCAGCCCTTCCTCGCCTTCCGCAAATCGCTTGGCCGTGCATTTGACCGTTGCGCCTGGCAGAAATTCCCAACTTTCGTCTTCGGGGTCATACCAATCCGGTCGGCGAAGCCGGAACGTACCGCCCGGCAACGCCATCGCCGGCACCGGACGCCAGACATCCGCGCCTTCTTCCAGCAGCTTCACGTATACGATCACGTCAGTATTGGTATCCCGGGCCGCCGACATGCAGAACCTCACCCGTTTGGTCGTCAACAACCACTGATTGCCCGGTCTCGGAACTTACGTATCGCGTGGCCGTGTTCCCCGGATTGACATAATTCCGTGCCGGGTACCGTTTTCCAGTAGCAATCGTTTCGGCAACCTGCGCGGTCGTCCATCCTCGCTGCGCCAACTGCCTCTGCCATCGTTCAGCAGATTTGTGCCGGCTGAATATAGGCAGCGATCTCATTTCCGGGAGTGGGCCGCGTCGATGCGGCGGCGCTCACACCAATTCGCCGCTGATCACCTCTTTGACCTTGCTGGC